>JAKAML010000292.1 GCA_021812845.1 Pseudomonadota bacterium | reverse complement strand
TTGAAGGCGGCCAAGGCCGACATCGGCTATTTCGACGTCAAGAGCTCGGCCGACGTCGTCAAGGTCTCGGTCATCGGCATCGGCATGAGAAGCCACGCCGGCGTCGCGGCCATGATGTTCAAGGCGCTGTCGGAAAAAGGCATCAACATCCTTGCCATCTCCACGTCGGAAATCAAGATCAGCGTATTGATCGACGCGGCCTATGCCGAGCTCGCGGTTCGCACGCTGCACACGCTCTACGGCCTCGACGCGGCCTAGGGCATCGTCCGGTCGGCCGATCGCGAAATCGCGTCCGACCGGTCGCTGTCCAGACGCGGCCGGCCCACGCCAGACCGGAGACGCGGCCACGGCCGCGCTCCGGGATCACGTCGAAACGTGCACCGGCGACGGGATCGCGACCGCGAACCGAGGCTGGCCGCACAGTCCGCTGCAACGCCCTTTCCGGGCCGACCGAACGGCAAAGGCGCATGGCCACCAAGCGCGGGGAGGAGATCCCCATCCTGCCGCCGTCCGAGCCTGCGCTGCGCGTGTTCATGCGGCGGCTGCGCGAGATCATGGCCGATCCGGGCGACGGGCAGGCGCGCCTCGATCGCATCGTCCGGCAGATCTCCGGCCTGATGGTCGCCGAGGTGTGCTCGATCTACCTGAAGCGCCAGGACGGCTCGCTCGAGCTGTTCGCGACCGAGGGCCTGCGCCCGACCGCCGTGCACGACACCCGCCTGAAGCGCGGCGAGGGCCTCGTCGGCCGCTGCGCCGAGCTGGCGCAGCCGATCAACGAGCCGGACGCGCAGGCCCATCCGGCGTTCTCGTTCCGGCCGGAGACGGGCGAGGAGGTCTACCAGTCACTGCTCGCCGTGCCGATCCAGCGCGCAGGCGAGGTGATGGGCGTGCTCGTGGTGCAGAACCGCACGCGCAAGGAATACTCCGACGAGGACGTCGAGATCCTGCAGACGACGGCGATGGTCGTCGCCGAGCATCTGGTCTCCGGCGCGGTCGCGGGCGCCGGCGGCGCGATCGAGTTCTCGAAATCGGCGTCCGTGGTCATCAAGGGCCAGCCCATCTCCGACGGCATCGCGCTCGGCCACGTCGTGCTGCACGAGCCGCGCATCGTCGTGACGCGGCTGCTCGCGGAGGATCCGGCCGCCGAGATGCGGCGGCTCGAGGCGGGGATCCGGGAGCTGAGGGCGTCGCTCGACGAGATGCTCGACCACGAGCATCTCTCCGCCGCGGGCGAGCATCAGGAGGTGCTCGAGGCCTATCGCATGTTCGCCCACGACAAGGGCTGGGAGCGGCGGCTCAACGAGGCCGTGCTCGGCGGACTGACGGCGGAGGCGGCGGTCGAGCGCGTGCAGAACTCCACCCGCGCCCGGATGCTGCGCCAGAACGACCCCTACTGGCGCGAGCGCCAGCGCGATTTCGACGATCTCTCCGACCGCCTGCTGCGCACGCTCGCGGGCCGCGCCAACGGCGGCACCGCGCCGGCCGAGCTGCCGCCGGACACGATCCTCGTCGCCCGCACCATGGGGCCGGCGGAGCTTCTGGACTACGACCGCACGCGGCTCAGGGCGCTGGTCGTCGAGGACGGCAGCGCGCAGAGCCACGTCGCCATCGTCGCCAAGGCGCTCGGCGTCGCCGCCGTCGGGCAGGCCAAGGGTGTCGTCGAGCGGGTCTCCGCGCTCGACGCCGCGGTCGTCGACGCCGAATCGGGCGAGGTCCACTTGCGGCCGTCGGGCGAGGTCATCGCCGCCTATTCGGACAAGGTCCGCTTCCGCGCCCGGCGGCAGAAGCAGTACGACGCGCTGCGCGACAAGCCGGCGGTGACCAGGGACGGCGCCCGCATCAGCCTCAACATGAACGCGGGCCTCCTGGTCGACATGCCGCATCTCGCCGAGAGCGGCGCCGACGGCATCGGCCTGTTCCGCACCGAATTGCAGTTCATGCTGTCGCAGACCTTCCCGCGGCTCGACCGGCAGATCGCGGCCTATCGCGCCGTGCTCGCCGAGGCCCACGGCAAGCCGGTGGTGTTCCGCTCGCTCGACATCGGCGGCGACAAGGTGCTGCCGTACCTGCGGCGGACCCACGAGGAGAACCCGGCACTCGGCTGGCGCGCGATCCGCATGTCGCTCGACCGCGCGGCGCTGTTCCGCACGCAGGTTCGCGCGTTCCTGCGCGCCGCCGAGGGACGCGAGCTCAGGATCATGATCCCGATGGTCTCGGCGGCGTTCGAGATGGATGCCGTGCGGGTCCTCGTCGACAAGGAGGTCCTACTCCTCGAGCGGCGCGGCTACCCGAAGCCCCGGTCGCTGCGGGTCGGGGCGATGATCGAGGTGCCGAGCGTCCTCTACGAGCTCGACCAGCTCCTGCCCAAGGTCGACTTCGTCTCGGTCGGGTCGAACGACCTGATGCAGTTCCTGTTCGCCGCCGATCGCGGCAACGCGCTCGTGGCGCGCCGCTACGACCCGCTGTCGCCGGCGCCGCTGCGCGCGTTGAAGACGCTCGTGCGGGCGGCGAAGAAGCATCGCGTGCCGCTCAATCTCTGCGGCGAGATGGCCGGCCGCCCGATCGAGGCGATGGCGCTGATCGGTCTCGGCTTCCGCTCGATCTCCATGGCCCCGGCGTCGGTCGGTCCGGTCAAGTCGATGATCCTCGGGCTCGACGCGGCGAAGGTCGCGGCGCGGCTCGACGAGCTGATGCAGGCGAACGCGCCCGACATTCGCGGCGAGCTCGAGCGGATGGCCGAGGCGGACGGCATCGAACTCGCCTGAAGGTCGGCACCGGTCGCCACGACGCACCCTTTGACATTCGATCGCTTTTGACCGACCATCCCCGGCGGGGATCAGTACAGCGTTGGGTGGGCGCCGGGTATGTACCGCGGCTCGGATATATTTGGACGCGCTGCGGCGGGTCGTTCGGATGTGTTGGCGGGGTCGGCGACCGGGCGGGCGGCGAGTCCGGCAGCGCGCGCCGCGGCGACGGCTCAGGCCGTCGCCGACAGGTCCAGCGCCGCGATCAACGCCAGGGCCGCAAACAGCGTCGCGCCGTCGCTCCATGCCCGTATCCTGACCGACGCGCGCCGCGCGCTCGGGCTCGAGATCACCGATCTCGCCCTTCGTCTCGGCACCACACCGGTCGCGATAAGGGCACTGGAAACGGGCGATGCCGCGCGGCTGCCGCCGTGGCCCGAGACCGTCCGCCTCGTCACCCTACTGCTGGGGGCGCTCGGCATGGATCCGAGGCCCGTCCTGCACGCGCTGTCGGAGGATCTGCACGCTCAGCGCGCGGCGGCGGTCGACCGGTCGTCGGGCCGTACGCCGGCAGCGGCCACCTCGGCCGCACCTGCGGCGGACCTCGCGGACGCGGCGAGACGGGTCGCCGGACGGCTCGGCCGCCGGGGTCGTGGCAACAGGCTCGCCGCGGCGTCGGCGGGG
>JAKAML010000291.1 GCA_021812845.1 Pseudomonadota bacterium | reverse complement strand
GGTCGACGGCGGCGGCGTTCGACCGGCTGACGAGGAAGTCCTCGAGGCCGAGCGCGGGGCGGTGCGGCAGATCGAGGACGAGCTGCTCGGGCGTCCCGCTCATGGGCCGCTCCCGTCCGGGCGCGGGTCGACGGCGGCCGGCGGCGGCGCCAGCGGCGCCCTGGCCACGGGGACGCCGCTGTAGACCGGACTCTTCAGATAGAGGTCGAGCGCAAAGCGGACGATGACCCCGGTCGCCGCCGCGACCGGAACCGCGACCAGCACGCCGATGAAGCCGAACAGATAGCTGAACACGAACAGCGCGAAGATCAGCCACACCGGATGCAGGCCGATCTTGGAGCCGACGATCTTGGGCGACAATACCGCCGCGTCGATCGCCTGGCCGGCGAGAAAGATGCCGATGACGACCAGGATCGGCGCCGTCTCGGGCCAGAACTGCACCACCGCCAGCGCCGTCGCGGTGATCAGCCCGAGCGCCCAGCCGGCGAACGGCACGAAGCTCATGGCGCCGGTCGCGATGCCGATCAGGAGGCCGTAGCGCAGCCCGATCGCCGACAGCGACACCGCGTAGAACGCGCCGAGGATCAGGCACACCATGCCCTGGCCGCGGATGAATGCCGACACCGCGTCGTTGACGTCGGTCGCCAGACGCCGGATCGCGGGGGCGTGCTCGCGCGGCAGCCAGCCGTCGATCTTGGCCAGCATCGGATGCCAGTCGATCAGCACGTAGAACACCACGAGCGGCGTGATGAGCATCAGCGAGAAGAAATTGAACACCGCGAGGCTGCGGCTCCACAGCGACGACGCCGCCCATCCGGCGAGGCTGCCCCAGTTCTCGCTGGCGGCCTGCGTGGCGCGCTTGAAGCCGTCCTCGAAGCCGGGGAAATGCGGTCCCAGGCGCTCGCGCGCCCAGACGTCGACGAGGCCGCGGATACGCTCGAGCTCGCCCGGCAGCGCGACCGCGAACTGCTGCGCCTGCGCCAGCAGCAGCGGCACCACCAGCACCAGGGCGGTGACGATCGCCATCGCGCCGAGCGCGACGATCAGGATCGAGGCCCACACCCTCGGCAGCCCCCGCCGCTCGAGCCAGTCGGCGGCCGGATTGAGGAAGTAGGCGAGCACGATGCCGGCGACGAACGGCAGCAGGATGTCGCGCAGGAGCCCGACCAGCAGCAGCAGCACGACCAGCGCCGCGAGCCAGAACACGACCTGCCGCTCGATCCGCATCTCGATCCCCCGTCCTGGCGCCGCTCCCCGGCCGATCCTAGACCAGTCTCGGGCCCGCGGCGATCACCGAGCCCCCGAGCCTTCGAACGAAACGGCCCGGAAATCAAGATGCTAGAGCACGTTCGAACGATCCCGCGGCTCGCTGCCGGATCCGGCGCCGGGACCGCCGCCGCGCGACCCGAGCTCGGCCGTGGCCTCGTAGCCCGACATGTGTCTCAGCCAGGCCGCCAGATAGACGCCAAGCGAGCCGACCGTCGTCGCCGCCACGAGCCAGACCAGCGTCAGGCGCAGGCCGTCCAGACCGAGATGGAACGCCGCGTCGGCCAGGACCGTCGCCGCGAGCACGATCTGCGCCAGAGTATTGGCCTTGCTGAGCGCGAGCGGCTTGATCGCAACCGGGTGGCCGAGCAACCACGACAGCACGATCCCGATCACGATCAGCACGTCGCGCGAGACCACGGCGATGACCAGCCACGAGGGCAGCTCCCCGCGCACGCCGAG
Organism: Pseudomonadota bacterium; assembly: GCA_021812845.1. Taxonomy (GTDB): domain Bacteria; phylum Pseudomonadota; class Alphaproteobacteria; order Rhizobiales; family Hyphomicrobiaceae; genus JAKAML01. Next base: position 1,701 of record JAKAML010000291.1, on the reverse strand, counting down.
CGCGACGAAGATGCAGACGATCAAGAGCTTGTCGGCCAGGGGATCGAGATAGGCGCCGAGCTCGGTGGCCCAGTCGAACCGCTTCGCGAGGTAGCCGTCCACGGCGTCCGACACGCCGGCGACGACGAACACCAGGAACGCCGCCGTCATCTGGTTGGTGACCAGCAGCCAGAACACGAAGGGCACCAGGATCACCCGGCCGAGCGTGATGAGATTGGGGATGCTCAAGGTGCGATCCGTGGACGAGATTTCGCGCGCCGTGGAGACCGGGCGCCGCGCCGGCGTCGAGGGCCGGCGCCGCCGGAGCCCGACAGCCTATTCGGGGCGATGCCTGAAAACTATACAGACCCCGAGGATGAGCCGTCGAGCCCCTGTCCGGCAAGCGATTGTTTCGGGAGAGCAATCTTCCCTCGGCGTGGCCAATGTAGCGGGCTCGCCCCGCGCCCCGGCCCGCGGTGTCGGGGGACGGCCGGGGCGAAGGGCGGCCGCGCCCGCTCGGGAATTCTCGGCGCCGGAGGGAGCGCGGCCTCAGAACCGCGCGCGCAGCACCCACGCGCCGCCGTCGTTCCTGAGTTGCAGCCCCTTGGCCGCCAGCGCGTCGGCGAGCCGCTCCGCCCCGCCCGCGAACCGGAGCGAGACCTCCGCGCTCCGCGCCGAGACGCCGTCGATCCTGACGTCCTCGACGCCGCGTGTCTCCAGGATCTGGCCGCGGATGTCGTTCCACTGGCCGAGGCTCGTGAACTCGACCTGGAGCCGCAGCGGGGCGCCGCCACCGGACCACTGCTCGCCGCCGCGGCCGTCGGCGTTGACCGCTTTCCAGCGTCCCTCGATGACGCCGAGCCCGACGACCGCCGCCAGCTCCAGCGCATAGGCCTGGTCGCCCGGTGCCATGCGGTAGACCCGCTTCCAGTTGATCGGCCCGACCGCGTCGGCGCCCGCCAGCGTCACCGTCAGCCGCCGGCCCGCCATGTCGAGATCGGCCACGGCGACGACGATCCGATCGGCCTTGTACTCGCCCTGCAGCACCCGCTCGCCGCCGCCCGAGCCGTCGGTCAGCATCTTCAAGGTGTCGGCGTGGACCTCGGGCTTCAGCGCCGCGAGCTTCAGCGGCGTCAGAGTGTTGGTAAGATCGAGCCCCCTCCAGGAGGCGGTCCAGCCGGCGGCGGCGGTCGGGGCCGCCGACGCGCCCTCGCGCACGGCCGGCACGAGCACCGTCTCCGCCGCCTGCGTGTCGACGAACGGCACGCCCTCGCGGCGCAGAATGGTCCTGACGCCGTCGGGCTGGAACGTGAAATCGAGGCTCGCGATGTACTCGGTCGACGAGTTGCTCTCCGAGCGGATCGAGACGCCGTCGATCAGGTCGGCGGCCTTGACCCCCTTGAGCCGCGCCAGCCGGTCGTAGGCGGTGACCGGGACGATCCTTTTCAGGAGCGAGCGGAACGCGGCCTGCTGGCCGTCAGTCATCGCCAGATCCTTGGCCGTCACCGCGTCCTTGGCGCGCGCCTCGACCGGATAGTTGGCGATCGTGAACGCCTTGTCGCCGCCCGGCGCCGCGCCCGCCGTCGCGGGCGCGAGTGCCGCGAGCGCCGCCAGTGCCGACGCGAGCCGGCCGCGAACGGCGTTCGCAGACCCGCCGTTCCACCGAAGCTGCGCCGCCGAAGTTGCCGTCACCCGTCTGCCCCCGTTGTCGATGGCGACCCC
>JAKAML010000290.1 GCA_021812845.1 Pseudomonadota bacterium | reverse complement strand
GACGCCCTGCTCGACGCCCGCCACGCCGACCCCGGCCCCGGCGAGACCGCGGCGCGGCGCGACGTCATCGGCCGCATCTTCTCCGCGCCGTCCGTCGCCGGCATCCTCGACCGCCTCGCCGCCGAGGCCGCCGATCCGGCGCGCCCCGACGCCGAATGGGCGACGGCCGTCCGCCGCGACCTCCTCGCCCGCTCGCCGACCTCCCTCGCCATCGCCTTCCGCCACATCCGCGAGGCAGAGACCCAGAGCCTCGACCAGGTGCTGGCCCGCGACTACCGGCTGGCCTGCCGCTGCCTCGACGGGCACGATTTCCACGAGGGCGTCCGCGCCGCGCTCGTCGACAAGGACGGCGCGCCGCGCTGGCAGCCGGCCCGGATCGAGGACCTCGACCCCAACCTCGTCGAGAGCCACTTCACGCCCCCGCCCGGCGGCGACCTCGTGCTGCCACCGCGGTCCCAGATGCAGGCCGTCCGCTGACGCCGCCATCGACGTCGTTAACAGGCAACTCTCAAGTGCTCCAAAGTAGAATTGGATAATAGACCGTTCCGCGGAAGGGCTGTTACTATTATTTTACTATATCTATTGAGGTAACTTTTAGTTCCCGCTGTTACTGTTTGGGCAACCCGGAGAACCGGCACCACAACGCCGGCACGGAAATTCGGATTGCGTCAAACAGACTAGAGGCAGGACAATGAGTATCGCGATCAACGCGGCGCGCCACACCGCGCCCGCCCAGGACGAGACGTTCCGCGGCGAATATCTGCAGGCCCTGCGCCTGATCGAGCGTCTCCACCGACTTCTACTCGACGTCATCAAGGACGAGTTCGACCGCCAGGGCGGCGCCGAGCTCAACTCCGTTCAGGCGCTGCTGCTCTACAACATCGGCGAGAGCGAGCTGACGGCGGGCGAGCTGAAGACGCGCGGCTACTACCTCGGCTCGAACGTCTCCTACAATCTGAAGAAGCTCGTCGACATGGGCTACATCCACTACAAGCGCTCCGACACCGACCGCCGCTCGGTCCGCGTCAGCCTGACCGACAAAGGCCTCGAGGCGCGTGAGATCGTGCAGAAGCTCTATCAGCGCCAGCTCGGCTCGGTGCAGGCCGTCGGCGAGATCGGCAGCGACGACATCAAGGGACTCAACAAGGCCCTGGTCCGGCTCGAGCGCTTCTGGTCCGACCAGATCCGCTACCGGCTCTGACCGCCGTCCGGGTCGTCCACGGCGGGCCCGAGCTCGAATTCACGTCCCGAAGGCCGCGGCCGCGCCGCGGCCTTCTCTCGTTCGCACACCCCGATTGTGTCTACCCGGCACCACTGCGCCAGAAGCTGGCGCGCCGGGTCTTTTTTCACCCTTCACTTGCGGTCGCGAATACCGCACCTTCCCGCGCGATCACCGTTCCGGGACAAGGATGTAGCTCGGCATCGCAAGGCTTGCGGCGTCGCCGCGGAACGTCCGCCGCCGGGCCGCCGTAATGGCACCTCGGGCGCGCCGGGCCGTGGTCGCGGTGGCGCGAGCCTTAGAATTTCGTTAACCAGACGGCGGGACACTCGCGCGATCTCGCACCCGTATCGCGCCACGGCATCACGCGGATGCGATGCCGGCGTCCGTTCTCCGACCCGTTCGCCGAGGCGAACGACACGACCGAGGGAGTGCTCACTTGGGCCAGCCTACCGCTATAACCGGCACCGCCCTGCTGTTCGTCGCCATCATTGCCGCGGCTCCGGCCGAGGCCAACGAGAGCAACGGCGTCTGGAACCCCTTCGCCGGTCCCGGCACGAGCTATTCCACGTCGACCCCGGTCGCCGTCGACCGCGAGTTCATCAAGGAGTGGGAGGCGAACCCGCCGAAGGGCTTCCCGACCCTCTCGAATGCCAACGTCGAGGCCACCAAGGCGGCGATCAAGCGCTATCAGTCGATCGTCGCCGGCGGCGGCTGGAAGCTGCTGCCCGAGACCGTGCTGGCCCCCGGCTCCAGCGGCCCCGCCGTCGCGATCCTGCGCGAGCGCCTCGAGCTGTCGGGCGATCTCAAGGAGAACTCGCCCGGTGCCGACCACTTCGACTATGCGCTGGAGAAGGCCGTGAAGCGCTTCCAGGCGTCGAACGGCCTGACCCCCACCGGCATCGTCGACAAGCGCACGATCCCCGCGCTCAACGTCACCGCCGCCGCGCGCCTGAAGCAGCTCCAGCAGAACCTGTCGCGGCTCTCCGGGCTCGCCCGTTCGGCCGGCAGGCGCTACGTCATGGTCAACGTCCCCTCGGCCCAGATCGAGGTCGTCGAGGGCGACCGCGTGGTCTCGCGCCATTCCGGCGTGGTCGGAAAGATCGACCGCCAGACGCCGCTTCTCAGCTCGACCATCTACGAGCTCAACTTCAATCCGGTCTGGCGCCTGCCGCCGACCGTCATCACCAAGGACCTCATCCCGCGTGGCCGCGAGATGCAGCGCGCCGGCAAGGACGTGCTCACGAAGTTCCACATCGACGCCTTCGACGGCAACGGCAAGAAGCTCGACTCGACGAAGATCAACTGGTCGTCGGGCCAGCCCATGGCGCTCACCTACAGCCAGCAGCCCGGCAAGGACAACCCGTTGGGCTTCCTCAAGATCAACTTCCACAATGCCCATTCGGTCTACATGCACGACACGCCGTCGGACAACCTGTTCGGCCGCAACTTCCGCGCCGCGAGCTCGGGCTGCATCCGCGTCCAGGGCATCGAGGATCTTGCGCTTTGGCTGCTCGCCGACCAGGGCGGCTGGTCGAAGGAGCGCATCGAGAAGATGAAGGAGACGCGCGAGCGGCTCGACGTGAAGCTCAAGAAGCCGGTGACGCTGCACTTCGTCTACATCACCGCCTGGGCCACCGAGGACGGCGTCGTCCAGTTCCGTCGCGACCTCTACAACAAGGATGGCGTCGGCCCCACCGCATCGGCCTATTAGGCCCTGAATGCGCCGCCGGCCGCGCCCGCATGGCCGCGCCCGCGGGGGGCAGCCAGGGCTTCTCGTGACCTGAGCATCGTCACGCAACCGTGACGCCGCACGCGGAAACTCGCCGCAGCGGCCTCCGTAGCTCAGCCAGTGCGTGACGAGAACGCGCTCGACGCAACCCACTCCAGGCTGAAATCCGCTGAGCCGCGCGGCTGTCCGCGCCGGAGCGCCTGCTTGCGCCTGTGCCGCGTGCCCGTCAGGTACACCGTTCGATCCTTCAGCCCAATGGAGCCCACCATGCGCGCCAAGTTCCTTCCCGCCCTCGCGGTCGCCCTCGCTGCCACACTGGTCGTCGCAACCGCCGCCAATGCGACGTTCGCCAGGAAGAAGTCCCTCTACGACTGCCTCGGCGGGAAGCCCGCCATCACTGCCGTGGTCGACGATTTCGTCGGCAACGTCGCCAAGGACAAGCGCATCAACCGCTTCTTTGCGCAGACCGACATTCCCCGCCTGAAGCGCCTCCTCGTCG
>JAKAML010000289.1 GCA_021812845.1 Pseudomonadota bacterium | reverse complement strand
CATGATCTTGCCCGAGCGGGTCTTCGGGAGGCCGGGCGAGAACTGGATCCAGTCGGGCGAGGCGGTCGGTCCGATGATCTTGCGCACGGTCGCGACGAGATCCTTCTTCAGGTCGTCGGTGCCCTTCTCGCCGGCGTTGAGCGTCACGTAGCAATAGATGCCCTGGCCCTTGAGATCGTGCGGTGCGCCGACGACCGCCGCCTCGGCGACCTTCGGGTGCGCCACGAGCGCGCTCTCGACCTCGGCGGTGCCGAGCCGGTGGCCCGAGACGTTGATGCCGTCGTCGACGCGGCCGGTGATCCAGTAGTACCCGTCCGCGTCGCGGCGGCAGCCGTCGCCGGTGAAGTAGGAGCCGGGGTAGGTCGAGAAGTAGGTCTGAACGAAGCGCTCGTGATCGCCGTAGACCGTGCGCATCTGACCCGGCCAGCTGTCCTTGATGATGAGATTGCCCTGCGCCGCGCCCTGGAGTTCGGTGCCCTTGTCGTCGACCAGCGCCGGCTGGACGCCGAAGAACGGCGTCGTCGCCGAGCCGGGCTTGAGGGCCGTCGCGCCGGGCAGCGGGGTGATGAGGATGCCGCCGGTCTCGGTCTGCCACCAGGTGTCGACGATCGGGCAGCGGCCGTCGCCGACGACGCGGTGATACCACTCCCACGCCTCGGGATTGATCGGCTCGCCGACCGAGCCGAGCAGCCGCAGCGACGAGCGGTCGGTGCGCTTCACGAAGTCGTCGCCGGCGCCCATCAGCGAGCGGATCGCGGTCGGGGCGGTGTAGAACGTGTTGACCGACCACTTGTCGATGACGTGCCAGAAGCGCGAGGCGGTCGGGTAGTTCGGGATGCCTTCGAACATCAGCGTCGTGGCGCCGTTGGCGAGCGGCCCGTAGACGATGTAGCTGTGGCCGGTCACCCAGCCGACGTCGGCCGTGCACCAGTAGATGTCGCCGTCGTGGTAGTCGAACACGTACTGGTGCGTCATCGAGGCGTAGACGAGATAGCCGCCGGAGGTGTGCAGCACGCCCTTGGGCTTGCCGGTCGACCCCGACGTGTAGAGGATGAACAGCGGATCCTCGGCGCTCATCTCCGTCGGCGGGCAGTCCGGCGAGACCTTGACCAGCTCCTCGTGCAGCCACACGTCGCGGCCCGGCGTCCACGGCACGGGGTTGCCCGTGCGGCGCACGACGAGCACCTTCTCGTCGCCCTTGCACTTCTTCAGGGCCTCGTCGCAGTTCTTCTTGAGCGGCACCGGCTTGCCGCCGCGCAGGCCCTCGTCGGCGGTGATGACGAGCTTCGAGGTGGCGTCCTCGATGCGGTTCTGCAGGCTCTCGGGCGAGAAGCCGCCGAACACGATCGAATGCACGGCGCCGATCCGCGCGCAGGCGAGCATCGCGTAGGCCGCCTCGGGGATCATCGGCAGGTAGATCGTGACGCGGTCGCCCTTCTTGACGCCCATGCCCTTCAGTACGTTGGCGAACTTCGACACCCGCTCGTGGAGCTGGCGGTAGGTGATCTTCTCGTCCTGGGTCGGGTCGTCGCCCTCCCAGATGATAGCCACCTGGTCGCCACGGGTCTTCAGGTGCCGGTCGACGCAGTTGTAGCAGACGTTGAGCGTGCCATCCTCGTACCACTTGATCGAGACGTTGGACGGGTCGTAGGACGTGTTCTTGACCTTGGTGTACGGCTTGATCCAGTCGAGCCGCCGGCCCATCTCGCCCCAGAAGCCGTCCGGATCCTCGACCGAGCGGTCGTACATGGTCTTGTACTTGGCCTGATCGACCCAGCCGCGCTGCGCCCATTCCGCGGGTACGGGGTAAACCTTGTCCGACATTCTCGCTTCCTCCGATTGGTCCGTCTTTGTTGTCGGGATTATGGTGAGCCCTGAATTGGGCGCAACCGACCCGATGGTCGAATGATCGCGACACCGCCCGCAACGGTCAGCCCACCCCCATCCAGCCGATGATCGCGCCCTGGATCAGCAGCACGCCGAGCCAGTGGCCGGCGTCGATCACCGTCAGGCTCCAGCGGTTGCCCTGGTAGCCGTCGTTGACCATCAGCGTCGTCGCGATGAAGCCGAGCCAGCACAGCGCGCCGGTTATGAGCCCCGTGCGCAGCGTCACCTGTCCGGCGCCGAAATGGCCGAGAATGCCGGCCAGCACCCAGGCCATGACAAGCTGCGCGACGAGGGTCAGCGCGAACAGGAACGGCATCGACCGGCCGGCCTTGCGGATCTGGTCCTCGGTCTTGTCGATGGCCTTGAGCCACGACTGCGACAAGGCGCCGTACCACACGCCGCCGAACAGAAAGCTCGCGGCCGCCGCGAGCGCGATGGCCAGATGATTGGCGCCAGCGAACGACATGACCGCCTCCGGGGGTGCAACGAAAGTCTAAAGTCTAGCAAACTGCGCGGCTTCGGCCAGACCCTAATGCGTCCCCGAGGCGAGCCCCTTCGAATGCGGCCCGGGGCCTCACCCGGGGTCCCACTGGGATGCCACACGCGCGGCGGACGCCCGCGTCAGACCTTCCAGACGGCGGCACGCTTGATCTCGGCGTCCTCGAGCTCGCGCGTCACCGGCACGTCGTAGCGCGCCACGGGCTCGAAGCGGTCGCGGGGGAAATAGTTGCGCTGCGGGTCGCCGACCAGGACCAGGGCGCCCGCCGCCTTCGCGGCTTCGGCGAAGGCGAGCACCCTTTCGGCGAGCACGCGCTCGTAAAAGAGATCGCCGACGAGCACGACCTCGAACGCCGCTGGCGGCGCGGCGAGGAGATCGTCGCCCGTGGTTGCGACCGCGAGACCGTTCTCGGCGGCGTTGAGCCGGATCGCGGCCAGCGAGAACCGATCGATGTCGGCGGCCAGCACCGACCTCGCCCCGGCGCGCGCCGCGGCCAGCGCCGTGAGACCCGAGCCTGCGCCGAGGTCGAGCACGGCCTTGCCGGCGACCAGCGCCCTGTTGTCGAGGACGTAGCGGGCCAGCGCCTGCCCGCCGGCCCACGCGAACGCCCAGTAGGGCGGCGGCACGTTCATCTCGCCGAGCTGCTCCTCGGTCTTCTGCCAGATGGGCACGCATTCCTCGGCAAGGTGCAGCCGGATCTCGGGCACGAGAGGGGGAGCGAGGAGGCGGGTGTTGGAGCGGATGAAGACCGTGGCGTCGCTCACCGCGCGGTTTCCTGCCCGGTCACGGCTTCGCCGCCTTGGCCGCGATCCCGCCCATGCGGCACACCTCGGCCCACTCCGCCGCCGTGACCGGCTGCACCGAGAGCCGGAACGAGGTGACGAGGCTCATCTTGTCGAGCTTGGGGTTTGCCTTCACATCGGCGAGCGTGACCGGACGCGGCATCGGCGCCACCGCGCGCACGTCGACGCACGACCACTTGCCCGTGCCGTCCGACGGATCGGGGTGCGCCAGCGCCGACACCTCGCAGATGCCGACCACCGCCAGCCCCTCGTTCGAATGGTAGAAG
>JAKAML010000288.1 GCA_021812845.1 Pseudomonadota bacterium | reverse complement strand
GCGCACGACGCGGAACGGAGACTGCCCCTCGGCCGCCACGTCCGCGCGGATGAAGAACCAGAACCAGTAGCCGCCGATGCAGATCATCAACGCGCCCAGGTGCCACAACAGCGGCAGGATGGCCGGCGTCGCGGAGCCTCGCGTCGAGTACCAGAACACCAGCGCGACCGTCGAGCCGACGTAGAAGATGAAGCCGTACATGGTGAGCAGATGCGCGAGCCGGCGATTGGGGTTGCAGAACTCGCTCGATGTCAGAACCTCCGACATCACCGTCTGCGCCGCGAGCGAAGCCTTGTCGCTCCCGCTGAGCCGCCGCGTGCGCCCGCGCTCGGACTTTTTCATGTTATCGAAGAAGTACTTGGCGCTCCGCTTGTGCATGACGTCGTAGAGCGTGCCGCCGACGACCAGCAGGATCATCAAGCCGACGAACACCTGCATGGCGGACAGCGGAATCATCGATGTGAGATCGATGAACGGATTGTATGCGAACACTATTAGTCCCCCCCTCAAGCCTGTTGAGAGCCGATCTAGCGGCCATTCGTACAATTGACAAGCGGAGAGAGCGCAGGCAGCGGCCCCTCTCCGTGCGACCCCGCATATTCGCATGTCATGATACAAGAATACAAGACTGTGACGATCTGTCGAGTCCTCCAGGCCGGCTGTGCCAACTCGACGCGCTCGACGGCGGCGGCAATCGACCGTCCGCGATGAGTGGGGGGTCGCGCGAGCTGCGCGAGGAGCCCGCCACGAACCACGCGGCGCCGATGAAGCTCGCCCTCGACCGGCTGCGCCACGTTCTTTTCGCCGAGCCGGCGATCGGCCTGCGGCCCGAGGTGCTGCATCAGGGCGATCGCCGGCGTGCGCTCGGGTACGGGCGCGGCGTGACCCCTCGGCGCGGCCCGCATCTCTCAGCCGTGCTCTTGCCAGCGATTAGGAGCATCGATTGGCGAGGCGGGCCGAAACGGCGCAATGTGCGGCGGAGCGCCGGAGGGCGCATTCGAGGAAAGAGACCATGCTCGACCGCGACGCCATCCGGGTGATCCTGAACGAGACGCCGCTGTTCGCCGGCTGCTCGGCCGACACGCTGGCCGCGGTGGCGGCAATCGCTGTCGAGCGCGACGTCAAGCGCGGCGACGTCGTCTACGACACCGGCAGCGAGGCGGTCGACATGTTCGTCCTGGTGCGCGGCATGGTGAGCTTCACCACCGACAGCGGCGTCGGCTCGCTCTACGTCGAGACGCTGATGAAGCGGCACATGGTGTTCGGCTGGGCGGCGCTGGTGCCCGAGCATCCGCGCCGGCTCGGCAGCGCCAAGTGCCTCGAGGATTCGAAGCTCCTCGTCATCAACGGCGATGCGCTGCTCGACGTCCTCGCCGCCCACCCGCAATCCGGCTTCGTCGTCATGAAGCGGCTTTGCTCGATGATCGCCAGCACCTTCATCGAGAAGCGGCGCTGAGTTGGGCGGCGGACGTCGCGCCGGCCGCGCCCTCAGCGGGTCGGGACGGGTTTCTCGCCGCGGTAGTCGTAGAAGCCGCGCTGCGTCTTGCGGCCGAGCCAGCCTGCTTCCACGTATTTCACGAGCAGCGGGCAGGGGCGGTACTTCGAATCCGAGAGGCCCTCGTAGAGCACTTGCATGACGCTGAGGCAGGTGTCGAGGCCGATGAAGTCGGCGAGCTCGAGCGGGCCCATGGGATGGTGTGCTCCGAGCTTCATCGCCTTGTCGATCGCCTCCACCGTGCCGACGCCCTCGTAGAGTGTGTAGACCGCCTCGTTGATCATCGGCAGCAGGATGCGGTTGACGATGAACGCCGGGAAATCCTCGGACACGGCGGTCTTCTTGCCGAGGCTGTCGACGAAGGTGCGGGCGGTGGCGAACGTCTCGTCCTCGGTGGCGATGCCGCGGATCAGCTCGACGAGCTCCATCAGCGGCACCGGGTTCATGAAGTGCATCCCGATGAAATCCTCGGCGCGGTCGGTGGTCGACGCGAGCCTCGTGATCGAGATCGAGGAGGTGTTGGAGGCGAGCAGCGCCCCCTTCTTGAGCTTCGGGCAGAGGTCGACGAAGATCCGGCGCTTGACCGTCTCGTCCTCGGTCGCCGCCTCGATCACGAGGTCGCAGTCGCCGAGGGCGGCGAAATCGGGTGCGTAGCTGATCCGCTTCAGGGCCGGCCCCTTGTCGGCCTCCCTGATCGTGCCCTTGGCCACCTGGCGGGCCATGTTCTTGTCGATCGTGACCAGCGCCTTCTCGACGGCTTCCTTCTTGAGGTCGTTGATGACGACGTCGTAGCCGGCGAGCGCGACGACGTGGGCGATGCCGTTGCCCATCTGGCCGGCGCCGATGATCCCGACCTTCTTGATCTTCGCGTCCTTGGGCGCGTCGGCCCTGGGCTTCTTGGATGTCATTACCGGAGCGTCCATGGCTCGATCCTTCTTGCGCGGCGGGTCGGAGGCGTGTGCGTCCGCCCGGTCCGATTGAGTGCGTTGTCAGGTCTTCTTCAGCTCGGCGGCGAGCTCGGGAAGCGCCTGGAACAGGTCCGCGACGAGGCCGTAGTCGGCGACCTGGAAGATCGGCGCCTCTCCGTCCTTGTTGATCGCGACGATGACCTTCGAATCCTTCATGCCGGCGAGGTGCTGGATGGCGCCCGAGATGCCGACGGCGATATAGAGCTCGGGCGCGACCACCTTGCCGGTCTGGCCGACCTGCATGTCGTTCGGCACGAAGCCGGCGTCGACGGCGGCGCGCGAGGCGCCCATGGCCGCGCCGAGCTGGTCGGCGACCGGCTCGATGAAGGTCTTGAAGTTCTCGCCCGAGCCCATGCCGCGGCCGCCGGAGATGACGATCTTGGCGCCGGCGAGTTCGGGCCGGTCGGATTTCGTCAGCTCTGCGGAGGCGAATGCGGAGAGGCCCACGGGAGCCGGCGCGGGAATGGTCTCGATCACCGCGCTGCCGCCGTCGGGTGCGGCCGGGAACGCGGCGGTGCGGACGGTCACGACCTTCCTCGCCTCGCCCGAGCGCACGGTCTGGATGGCGTTGCCGGCATAGATCGGGCGCTCGAAGGTGTCGGGCGCGACGACCCGCGTGATGTCGGAGATCTGCATCACGTCGAGCTTGGCCGCCACCCGCGGCAGCACGTTCTTGCCGGACGCGGTGGCCGGCGCCACGATCGCGCCGTAGCCCGCGGCCAGGGGCACGATCAGCGCCGCCAGTTCCTCGCCCAGTCCGTTGGCCAGATGCGGCGCGTCGGCGACGAGCACCTTGGCGACCCCGGCGAGCTTCGCCGCCGCCTCGGCTGCCGGCCGGCAGCCGTGTCCGGCGACGAGGACATGCACCTCGCCGCCGAGTGCGGCGGCGGCGGAGAGCGCCTTGGCGGTGGCGCCGTTGAGCCGGTCGTTCGTGTGCTCGGCGATCAGCAACGTGGACATCAGAGCACCCCCGCCTCGGCCTTGAGCTTCTGCA
>JAKAML010000287.1 GCA_021812845.1 Pseudomonadota bacterium | reverse complement strand
ATCCGCACAGCCCATCGCCATAGCCGCGATCGAGGTGGTCGGGCAGCCTGAGGGCCGGGATCGGAAGGAGGGCCAGACCGATCGCGATCAGGGCATTGACGGCGCGCGATCGCATCGACGGTTCCCGCGGGGCGCTGCGGAATAGACCGGCTGCGATCTCTCGGTCAACGGCATCGCTCGAAACTATGCCGCCCGTGCAGAGGTCGCAAGATCGGCGCAACCCGCACGCCGATCAGCGCCGGGCGGTCGCAGCGCCGGTGTAGCCCCCGCGCGGCGTGGGCTGCGACGGGAAGGGAGGCGCCGGCCGGCGTGTGGAGCACGGCCGGCCGGCGTCCAGGCGCATCACATCACCGGAAGTACGGCGATGTCCTGCACCTTGCCGGTGACACCCGCTACGTCACCGGTGGACTTGGCGGCGCCGGTGGCGAGATCGACCGAGTAGAGGGTCTTGCCGGCCATCAGCCACGCCGTGTTCTTTCCGTCGCCTTCGGGCGCGATGTCGAAGGCGGCCGGACCGTTGAGGGTCATGCCGAGCTTGCCGACGGTGTTGAGGATGCCGTCGTTGGGCGGCGCCTGCTTGAGGAGGGCGCTGGAGTTCCAGTCGATGTCGTAGAGCGCGGTCTCCTTGGTGCCGGCGACACTGTTGGTGTAGGCGGCGGCGGCAACCTTGGCGGTCTGGCCCTTCATCGCGTCGGTGTCGGCGAACTTCAGCCGCCCGTCGACCAGGGTCTTGCCGTCGTCGACGTTGATCCTGAGGCTCGTGCCGTCGCTGCCGATGACGCGAAGGCGGTCGGCGGCGGGGTTGAAGTCGACCGCGAACAGCGCGCCGGCCGGCAGCTTCTCGCTCAGCGTGCTCTTCTTGGTCCACTTGCCGGTCTTCCAGTCGATGACGACGATGTCGCCCGACGCGGTCAGGCCGTAGAGCTGCTTGTCGGCGGGACGGACGTCGATGCCGACGAGGCTGGCGCCGCCGTCCAGCTTGACGCTCGACAGGGCCTTGCGCGCGGCGGCGTCGACGATGGCGATGGTGTTGCCGTCGACGAGCGCCGCGACGGTCTTGGCGGACGCGGGCGCTGCGGCCGCGATCGAGGCGGCGGCGAGCACGGCGATGGGCGCGAGACGCGGAATGATGGACACGGGACTTCCTCCGTAATTTGCCGCTCCAGGACGGAGCTGAGCGAACTACGGACGAGCCCGTGCGAGGTTTCGGGCGGACCTTCACGACTTGTTGAGATCGGCGCGGTGATCCGTTCGCGCCGGCGCTATTTCGTGACCTGCACCAGATTGGCGTGGAACAGCACCGGGCCGGTCGGCTTGCCGGTCGGCGAGCCGCCCTCGGGCTCGAGACTGACGGCGAACGTCGCCTTCTCGATCACGTCGCGCTCGTACTTCGCGAGCGTCGCGCGCGGCGTCAGGTCGCCTTCGGCGACGAGGCCGAGCGAGTGCGGGCCGCCGACCCGGTCCTCCTTCATCCAGAGCTGGTAGCTCTTGCCCGCCAGTCGCTCCGCGGCGACGGGCCGGATGGTGAGGAGGCGGGTCTCGAGATCGACGGTGAGCAGGAACGACGGCGACGCATCGTCCTTCTGCATGACGGCGACGAAGGTCTTCGCGAGCTCGGGCCGGGTCGCCTCGCGCACGCCGATGGCGAGGACCAGCGACGCCGCGAGGGCGGAGGCGCCCACGGCCACCGCGCGCCAGCGCCGCCGCCGGCGGTCGAGCGGCAGGATCGCGGCTTGCGCCGGCCTGCGCGCGTCGTCCCCCGCGCCGAGCCGCGCCTCGATCCGGGCCTCGATCCGCGGCAGGAGATCGGCCGAAGGCTTGACCGGCGCGATGGTATCGAGGAGCGGCGCCAGCCGGCGCTCCCACGCGCCGATCGCGCGCTCGAGGCGTGGCTCGGCGCCGCGGCGGGCGGCCACGTCCGCGCGCTCGGCGGCGTCGAGCGTGCCGAGCACGAACTCCGCGGCCGTCATGTCGATGTCACCCCGATCCGTCATGTCCCGAGGCATTCCCTGAGCTGCTTCAGGCTGCGGTGCAGCCACGTCTTGATCGTTGGCACGGGTCGTCCGTAGCGTTGGCCGAGCGCCTCGCGGCTCTCGCCTTTCATGTAGGCGAGGATGACGATCTCGCGACGGTCGGTCTCGAGGCCGTCGAGGCAGCGCCAGAGGCGCGCCAGATCCTCGCTGAGCTCGATGCCGTCGAGCGGGTGGGGCTCGTCGGCGGGCGTATCGAGTGCGCCGGGCGTGTCCTCTATCGAGGCCATCTGGCGGCGGCGCGCCACGTCGAGGGCGCGATTGCGGGCGATGGTCGAGAGCCATGTGATGGGCGAGGCGCGGCCCGGCTCGAAATCGGCCGCGCGCTCCCAGACGGTGACGTAGACCTCCTGCAGCACCTCCTCGGCGATGTCGCGCCTGTGGAGAATACGGATGATCACGCCGAGAAGTTTCGCCGACGTCGCGCGGTAGACCTCGGCGAACGCCGCCCGGTCGCGGTGGGCGACGCGGACGACGAGCTCGGAGAGCTGCTGCGGGGAGGGGAGAGGCATCAGGATCCGGTGCGCGGGCGGGGCGTGGACGAGCTACGGGCGGGTGGGGCGGAAGTTGCGCACATTCGACGGGAGAGGTCAAACGCCCGCCGTCGGACCGCAACCCTGTCAGTCGAGGCGCAGCGGCAGGTCGGCGATCGCCTCGTCCTGGAACCGCGCCTTCTCGACGAGCGGTGCTCCGCACGGCACCGCGGAAACGACGCCGCGCTCGCGCACGGGCGGCCGGCCCGGGGCGAGTGCAATGGTCTCGAACGGGATGCGGGCCAGCGCGCCGTCGCCGCACAACTCGCCGCCGGCGATCGCACCACGGCTCTCGTAGTCGAGCGCGGTCGCGACCAGTCCGCCCGCCACCCTGTCCGCCGTCGCGGCCGGCACCGCGTCGTGGTGCCAGAGCGTATAGACCTCGACCTGATGACCGGGCTCGGTGCCGTTGCTCGCGAAGCTCAGGAAGCCGCGGCCGCGCCGGCCGGCGGACGTCGCGGTGCGGGCGCCGTCGGCGGTGCCGGAGGCCTGCGCCCAGACGTGTCCCGCCCCGCCGGCGACGGCGGCGTACTCGAAGACGTGCAGGTCGAGGTTGACGGGCTTGCCCCAGATGATCGCGATCTTCGACACCCGGTCGAGATCGGACGCGGCCAGCGTCACCGGGTGCTCTGCGCCGTCCGCGAGCACCACGGCGGTCTCGGCGTCGATGCCCTGGAACAGGTCGAGCACGAACGTCAGCCGTCCGTCGGCGGCGAGCGGACGCAGGAACACGTAGGGTGCGTAGCGGATGGTGGCCATCTCGCCGCCCCGGCAGGGCGCGGCGACGGCGAGCTCCACGCGGCCGCCGGGCAGTGGACGGGAGGTCACGGTCGGGGCGGCGCAGCCCGCGGCGGGGACGGGGCGCGCGGTGGGGGTGGCCGGGGCGGCGGCTGCCG
>JAKAML010000286.1 GCA_021812845.1 Pseudomonadota bacterium | reverse complement strand
CTGGCCCGGCAACGTGCGCCAGCTCGAGAACGCTGTGTTCCGCGCGGTGGTGCTGGCCGACGGGCCGGAGCTTACGGTGGCCGAGTTCCCGCAGATCGCGGCCCACGTCGAGGGCTTCAAGGCCGAGATCCCGGCCGCCCCTGCGCCGGTCGACCGCCATCCCGCCTACACCGGCCCGGCGCTTCTCGGTGCCGAGGACACCATTCCGCAGACGATCGAGGTCAAGCCGGGCGACGGCACCTCCTCGCTCGGCATCCCGGCGGTCACCGAGGACGGCGAGATCCGCTCGCTCGAGGCCATGGAGGCGGACATGATCCGGCTCGCGCTCGGCCGCTACCGCGGCCATATGACCGAGGTCGCCAAGCGCCTCAATATCGGCCGCTCGACGCTCTACAGGAAGATGCAGGAGTACGGTCTCGAAGGCCGGCCGAACTGACCCCACGGGTCATCCCCGGACCTGCTCCGAGGATCCGTCTGCCGCGCGCTCCGGCGTGCGCGGAGGGATGGACCCCGGTGACGAGCACCGGGATGACGAGGGTGGGTGATCGGTTCCGACAGGCTCGATCAGTCGGCACTAGCCAAAAGTCCGCTGTTCAGGGGGCCCGGGAGCGATCCCGGGCCTTTTTCGCGGGTCGCATCCGGCTCCGCTTCGCGCAGCCGGCCGGATGCGCCGCCGGTGCGCCGGCCGCCGTGCGCAGATCCCGCCGTCACGCGCGATAGACCAGCACCGGCACCTTGCTCTGGGCGAGCACTTTCTGGGCGACGCTGCCGAGCACGATGCTCTCGACGCCGCGGCGGCCGTGGGAGCCCATGACGATAAGGTCGCAGCCGCTGACAGCGGCGGTCGCGAGGAGGGCGCGGTCGGGATGGTCGCTCGTCGCCTGCTCCGCCGCGCAGGCGACGTCCGCTGCGCGCGCGAGGTCGGAGACGCGGGCCAGGCATTCGTCGCCGTAGGCCTTTGCGCGCCGGGCATACTCGTCCGCGAAGTGCCCGCGCGCGATCTCGCTCAGCCCGATCGCCTCCCAGGTCGGCACGACGGTGACGGCAGTGACCTTGGCGCCGAGCGACTTGGCGAGGTCGAGACCGTAGCGCGCGGCGGCGAGTGAGAAGTCCGAGCCGTCGACTGCGATGAGGATGTGCGTGGGCATCTCGTGGTCCTCAGAGCTTCTCGCGGCGGAGCCGCCGTCGGCCGCCAACATGCTCCGGTCATGTGTGGTGCGTCCTGATGCCGGTCAAGGCCGGTCGGAGCATCGGGCTGTCGGAGCCGGTGTGGAACGGCGCGCGTTGCGCGGTCGGCCGGGCGGCCCGGCCGCCCGGCCGAGGCCGCCCGTGCAGTGCGGACTATTTGAAAACTGATTTATCGAATGTCGGTCGAAGTTCTCCCGACCGAATATGAGCGTCGTATGCTTTCCGGGCGTTAAGCGTGGCGGCCGGCCCGCGGATTCAGTATGAATATCGGGGTGGGACGAGGAATGCCTTTTCAACCGGGAATGGATTTTCGAGGAGGAGATAATGGGTGGAATTTTTGATATCGATGATGTCGTGACGTGCGTGGCCGTCGCAATGCTGGTCGTCGTCGCGGGTTTGCTCGCGGCCGATTTTCTGGCGGAGCGCCGCGCCAAGCAGAAGCGGCTCGCGCAGCGCGACCGGCTCCGGTGGAGCTGAGCGTGCCAACGGCGACGAGTGAATTCGACGGTGATCACTGAAGGGGGGCATCAGGCCCCCCTTTCTTTTCTGGTTGGGACGCGATCGGGCCCGGCGTCAACGGACGGCGTCTCGATGGACTGCAGTTGGCCGGACCGACGGAGAGGGCACAGAAACCGCCTGGAGGCCGCCCAAGTTTGCGCTAGACTGAGGCCGATCCGATGCCGTCACCCGCAGGAGAGCCCATTGATGCGCCACGCGAATGCCCGTCCGCCCGTGCCGGGTGCCGCCCGCGCCCTCGCCCCTCTCGCCCTGGCGCTCGCGGTGACCCTGGCGGGGCCGCGTCTGGTGGAGGCGCAGCGCGGGCTGTTCCCGGGCGGCGGCGGGCCGCAGTCGGTGGCGCCGGTCGCCGAGAAGCTGTTCGACGCGGTGGTCAACATCTCGACGTCGCAAGCGGCCAAGGGGCCGCAGGGGATCCCGCTGCCCAAGGTGCCGAAGGACAGCCCGTTCGGCGACTTCTTCGAGGAGTTCTTCAACAAGAAGGGCGGCCGTGTGCCGCCGTCGGAGCGCAAAGTGTCGTCGCTCGGCTCGGGCTTCGTCATCGACGGCAAGGACGGCATCGTGGTGACCAACAACCACGTCATCGAGGGCGCCGACGAGATCGTCGTCAATTTCCACGACGGCAGCAAGTTGAAGGTCGAGAAGGTGCTCGGCAAGGACAGCAAGACCGACCTCGCGGTGCTGAAGGTGTCGCCGAAGAAGCCGCTGCCGGAGGTCGCCTTCGGCTCGTCGGCCAAGATGCGGGTCGGCGACTGGGTGATGGCGATCGGCAACCCGTTCGGCCTCGGCGGCTCGCTGACGGTCGGCGTCATCTCCGCCAAGCAGCGCGACATCAACTCCGGGCCCTACGACGACTTCCTGCAGACCGACGCCGCGATCAACAAGGGCAACTCGGGCGGCCCGCTGTTCAACATGGACGGCGAGGTCATCGGCGTGAACACGGCGATCATCTCGCCGACCGGCGGCTCGATCGGCATCGGCTTCGCGGTGCCGTCGGACACCGCCCTCAACGTGGTCGATCAGCTCAGGCAATACGGCGAGACCCGGCGCGGCTGGCTCGGGGTCAAGATCCAGACCATCACCGAGGACATTGCCGAGACCTTGGGCGTCAAGGAGAATTCGGGCGCCCTGGTCTCGGCGGTGACGCCCGACAGTCCGGCAGCGAAGGGCGGGCTCGAGGCCGGCGACGTCATCATGAAGTTCGACGGCAAGGACGTGACGACCATGCGCGGGCTGCCGAAGATCGTCGCGCAGACGCCGATCGGCAAGGCCGTCGACGTCGACATCCTGCGCCGCGGCGAGAAGAAGAGCTTCAAGGTGGCGGTGGGCCGGCTGACCGAGGACGACGAGAAGCCCGACCTGCCGCAACCGAAGCCCGCCGAGCAGAAGGCGCCCGAGCAGAAGCTGATGGGGCTCACCTTGTCGGTGATCGACGACCAGGTGCGGCAGCGGTTCGGGCTCGACGGCAAGGTCAAGGGCGTGATCGTGATCGAGGCCGATCCCGAGAGCCCGGCGGCGCAGAAGGGCATCAAGTCGGGCGACATCATCGTCGAGGCGGGCCAGGATCCGGTCAACTCACCCGACGATCTCGGCCGCAGCGTCGAGAAGATCCGCAAGGCCGGGCGCAAGGCCGTGCTGCTCCGCGTCGAGGACGGCAAGGGCGACCTGCGCTTCATCGCGGTGCCGCTGAGCTAGTCGCGTCGGGGCCTGCCCCGGAGCGACAGGCGAGCGCGCGTCGGGGCCTGCCCCGGAGCGACAGGCGAGCGCGCGTCG
>JAKAML010000285.1 GCA_021812845.1 Pseudomonadota bacterium | reverse complement strand
AGGGCACGCGCCCCGCGCGCGGACTCGCGGTGGCGCGCATGGCCGCGCACATCACCTACCTTTCCGAGAAGGCGCTCGAGGAGAAATTCGGCCGCAACCTGCAGAACCGCGCCGCACGCTCGTTCTCGTTCGACGCCGACTTCAAGATCGAGAGCTACCTGCGCCACCAGGGCTCGACGTTCGTCGACCGCTTCGACGCCAACAGCTACCTCTACATAACCCGCGCGATGGACTATTTCGACCTCGAGGCGGAGGCTGGCGGCAAGCTCGCCAACGCCTTCCAGGGCACGAAGACGCAGTTCTGCGTGGTCTCCTTCACCTCGGACTGGCTCTATCCGACGCGCGACAGCAAGGACATCGTCAAGGCGCTGAACGCGGTCGCCGCCAACGTGTCGTTCGTCGAGGTCGAGAGCTCGAAGGGCCACGACGCCTTCCTGCTCGAGGAGCCGGAGTTCTTCGACACCGTGAAGGGCTTCATCGACGCCGCCGCCCGGAAGCGCGGGCTCGCCCCGTCGGGGATCCGTCCGCCGGGAGCGACAGCCTCCGGCCAGGCGCCTGCGATGCGGCCCGGCTCCCGTCCGCTCGGCACCTATCGCGACGCGGCCGGCGCCAGGCCGCGGGTCGATCACCTGCTGATCGCCGAGATGGTGGCGCCGGGATCGCGCGTGCTCGACGTCGGCTGCGGCGACGGCGCGCTGTTGCAGCTCCTCGTCGACACCAAGGGCGTCGACGGCCGCGGCATCGAGCTCAGCCGCGAGAAGGTCAACGCCTCGGTCAAGCGCGGCCTGTCCGTGATCCAGGGCGACGCCGACCGCGACCTCGCCGACTACCCCGATCAGGCGTTCGACTACGCGGTGCTGTCGCTGACGATCCAGGCCACGCGCTATCCCAAGACCGTGCTCGAGAACCTCTTGCGCATCGGCCGCCGCGCCATCGTCTCGTTCCCCAATTTCGGCCACTGGCGGATCCGCGGCAAGCTGCTCGTCACCGGCCGGATGCCGATGACCGAGAACCTGCCGGAGCCGTGGTATCTCTCGCCCGACGGCCACCTCTGCACGATCAAGGACTTCGCCGACCTCGTCGCGATCGTCGGCGCCGAGGTCGAGGATGCGGTCGCCTTCAACAGCTCCGGCACCCGCATTCCGATCAAGAACGCCTGGTCGATGCAGAACGCGCTCGGCGAGAAGGCGGTGTTCCTGCTCGAGCGCCCCGACAACCGCTGACGACCTCGATTTCGACGCCGCTGCGGCGCGCACCGCCTCCACAGACTTCGCCGGCCGCCGTCCGGGCACCAGTTCCCAAACGGCGCGCGGCGCGTACTATGGCCCGTGGACGACACGCTCACCGGAGACGCACGACATGCGCCCTGTTCCCGACCTCGCCGCCTTCGCCGCCGGCTCGACACCCGTGGCCTTCGCCGCAGTGGCGGCCATCACCTTCCTCGCCGCCACACCGGCCGGGGCCGCCGCACCGGCCTACGTCGGCACCTGGTCGATGGACGCCAAGGCGTGCAAGATCCCGCAGGAGCGGCAGGGGGCGCCGATGGTGATCCGCCGCACCGGCTACGACCAGCACGAGTCCCACTGCGCGTTCAAGTCGCTGCGCCGCTCGGGCAGCGCTTGGTGGGTCTCGGCCCAGTGCACCGTCGAAGGCTCGAAGATGCGCGACAGCTTCACCATGCGCGTCAAGGGCGACACGATGGTGATGGCGCGCGGCCAGGACAAGCGCACCTTGAAGCGCTGCCGCTGATCGTCCGCCATCGGTCGCTTCCGGCCGGCAAGGCTACATGATAGCGTGTTCGCCCTCGGCGCGGGATGTGACCCCCGGCCGGACCGGCGAGGGGGCGTCGCGTGCATCCGTTTCTCAAGTCGCGTATCGGGCTCGCGCTGCTGCTGCCCTTCTGCGTCGCGGGCTGCGCCGGCCAGCAGCAGCAGATCGAGGCGGCGAGCGCCATCAAGCTCACCGACGACGGCTTCCGGCCGTTCCGCGAGTACAGCACCGGCCCGATCACGTCCGGCAACGCGGTCGGGATCGGGCGCAAGCAGCTCGTCGGCCGGGTCGACCGCAAGACCGGGGCGGCGACGTTCGCGCTCCAATTCGAGATCGCCTACAACGCCTCGAACAAGCGCCGCTACGACAGCGCCCGCAATGCCCGGGCCGAGCCGCTGCCGTTCCATGCCGTGCCGCGGAAAGCGGAGTGCGACCGCCGCAGCGGCACCTGCACCTACGACGAGCTGTTCGTCGTCACCATCCCCGAGGCCGACCTCCGCGCGGCGCCGGCCGAGGGCTATCAGGTCAAGGCCTTCGCCAAGGCCGGTCCCGATGCGCTGATCTCGGTGCCGAAGCCCCTGATCGCGAGCCTTCTCGCCCGCATCGACGCCGACCGGGGCGGCGCGGCTCCTGCCGCCGCCTCGACGCCTGCCCCGGTGCCTGCCCCATCCGCGACCGCCCAGCGCACGCCGCGGGGCTGACACGCGCCCGGCGCGATTGCCTCGAGCTCCGGCGCGCCTTATGTGGTCGCGGGCGTCGGCGAGGCGCCGCGCGCCGCGGAGCACCACGATGACCCGAGCCGTAACCACCCGCGAGCGGCTGATCCGCACCGGTTTCCGGGTCGCCGGCGCCGTCGCGCCCGGCCCCACCGGCCGCTTCGCCTTCCGTCTGTTCTCGTCGCCGCCGCGGCGGCGCGGCCTGACGCCGGGCGAGGCGCGGATGGCCGAGCGCATGGCGCCCCTTCTCGCCCGCGCCGAGCGGCGCCTGATCGCCTTCGACGGCGGTCGCGTGGCGAGCTACGCCTGGCACGCCGCCCGGCACGCGTGCCGCGGCCGCATCGCACTGGTGCACGGCTGGACCGGCCGCGCGCTCGTCATGACGGCCTTCGTCGAGCCGCTGCTGAAGCGCGGCTTCGACGTCGTCGCGCTCGATCTCCCCGGCCACGGCGACAGCGAGGGCCGGCGGCTGACGCTGCCGCTCGGCGCGCGGGCACTGCAAGCCGCCGCCGAGGCCCACGGCGGCGTGACGGGCGTCATCACCCATTCGTTCGGCGGTCCCGTCTCGGTGCTCGCCGCCGAGGGTGGACCGCCCCTCGGCCGCGCCATGCCCGTCGAGCGCCTCGTGCTCCTCGCCTCGCCCAACTCGATGGCGACCGTGACCCGCCGCTTCTCGGACCGGATCGGCCTCGGCACGGACGCGCGCGGAGCGCTCGAGCGCGAGATCCACCGCGTCGCCGCGCGGCCGGCCGCGGCGTTCGTCGTCGGCGACTTCCTGTCGACGATCGGCAAGCCGGCGCTCGTCATCCACGACCATGGCGACCTCGACGTGCCGTTCGTCCGCGCCGAGGAGATCGTCGCCGCGTCGGGCGGCACCGCCCGCCTCCTCGCCACCTCGGGCATCGGCCACCGCCGCATCGTCGTCGCGCCCCAGGTCATCAAGGCGGCGACGGCGTTCCTCGCCGACGGCATCGGGCCCGACGGCGCCGCACCGTGAGCC
>JAKAML010000284.1 GCA_021812845.1 Pseudomonadota bacterium | reverse complement strand
CGAGCTCGGCTTCCATCCAGGCTCTGACCACATCGGGCCGACCCTTGATCAGGTCGTTCAGCATGATCAGCAAGCCGCCGTCGAGCGCGTCGAAGTCCTCGCCGCTGGCGGCGCGGCGAGCGAGCCCGGACTGCACGATCTTGGTTGCGGTCGGCTCCCAGATCACCGCCGCGTCGAGCTTGCCGGCGCGGAAGTTGGTGGTGATGACCTCGATGTTCTGGTTCAGGTAGGACTTCGGCTTGATGCCGGACTTCTCGAATGCGAGACGCGCGAAGCGGTCGGTGCAGGAGCCGTGCGGCGAGGACGTGTCCTTGCCGTCCATCCACTTCACCGCCTCCTTGCCATCCTTGAACTCGGGCGCGTCGTTGCGGACGAGGAAGATGTTGCACTGCTGCTTCGACGTGCCGAGCGCGCCGACGATGCGGATGTCGGTGCCGCCGCGGTCGGGAAGATTGCGGAACGTCGCGACGATGCCCGGCATGTCGCCGACATAGCCGATGTGCTGCTTCTCGCCGGTCATCGCATTGACGATGATCGCGCCCTGCAGACCGACCTGGAACTCGGCGGTGGAGCCGGCGGGCAGGTGCTTCTTCCAGAGCTCCTTGCCGTTGACGACGACGCCGGACCAGGATTCCGTGTAGTAGGGCTGATAGCCGATGACGAGCTTGACCGGCTCGCCCTTCTTGCCGAAGTCGACGGTGGCAAGTGCCGGAGCCGTCAGAGCGGAAACCGCGAGCATCGAAACGGCGCCGATGCCCAGTACTCCCTTCGATCCAACCATCTATTCCTCCCAGAGCAGAGCCCAGTTGCAGGGTTCCGTACACGATTTTCTTGTGTTTATTTGTCGCGGCTCAATGAAGCAAACCGATCCCGTAGTATTCCCGTCCTCCCTTCTGCGCCGATCCTAGGTTCAGATTGCTTGCGGACCGCGCTCGCGCCTGGCTCATTCCAACGCACCGCTCGTCGGCAGTGCGTGTGATGCGAAAACCCGGCGGCTCCTCCCTGCGGCGGATCCGCGGCCGGTCCCGCATCTCGGGACGCAGCCTAACACCCCTTGGGCCCGCGTGCAGGCTCCATTGCTAAGTGCCCATGCCACAAGAACTATGCGTCGCTGTAAAATCGTTCGTCTGGATCAGACGATTTGTCGCGCCTATCACAAACTGTCGCAGCGTGCGCCGACCAGAACCCTTGGCCGGAAATCGATCCTTGTGCAGGCAACCCGCCGGACCGTCGGCCATCACCAAGTGCCGGGATATTAGCGCTCTCGATCATGTGATAGGCAGTTTTCATCTCGTGCACGGGTGACGGACCGGACAACTCTGTTACAAGTATTCGTCAGATCTCGAGCGTGCGGTGTCGCACGATCCTTCGACGAGCGCCGCCCGTTTCCTCCTGGCCCAAGTCTCGTGTCGGCGGCCACGGAGTGCGGACTGGGCGGTGACGGACATCCTCGGTGTGCAGGGAGACCCCCAATGCCAGCACGGAACCATGCCCAGTGGAGTGCCGATCCGCCGCTCAAGGGCGACGAGTGGATCGACAGCCGGATCTACTCCGAGCAGCAGATCTTCAACCTCGAGAACGAGCGGATCTTCAAGAAGGTCTGGGTGCCGGTCTGCCACGAGTCCGAGCTGTCGAAACCTTACGACTTCCGCACGATGTCGATCGCCAACGAGCCGATCATCGTCTGTCGCGGACCGGACAACCAGGTGCGCGCGTTCCTCAACGTCTGCCCGCACCGCGGCATGTTGATCGAGCGGCGTCCGTCCGGCAGCTTCCTCGAGGGCCAGCCGTCGGGCAACCCGAAGCGGATCACCTGCATGTTCCACGCCTGGCAGTTCGACCTCAAGGGCAACTGCGTCTACGTCGCCCGCGAGAAGGAGGGCTACCAGGACCGGCTGTGCAAGGAGGACGTGGGCCTGCGCCGGCTGCGCTGCGAGGTGAAGTTCGGCGGCTTCGTGTGGGTCAACCTCGACGACAACCCCGAGGTGTCGCTCGAGGACTGGGCCGGCAAGCCGTTCGAGTGCCTGAGGAAGACGCTCGAGGCCGAGCCGCTCGAGGTGTTCCACTATCACAAGGCGATCATCAACACGAACTTCAAGCTGTGGCACGACACCAACAGCGAATTCTATCATGATTTCATGCACTACCATAACCGCGTGACGGGCTTCAACGATGCCTACTTCGCGCGCAAGAACGAGGCGTTCGAGCACGGCCATGTCGTCGTCGGCACGTTCGAGGTCAACTATCAGAATTACGAGGGCTTCGAGAGCCGGGCGGCGCTGTCGTTCCCGCACCTGCCGCCCAACCAGTGGTACATGATCGATCTGTTCCCGGGCTACAATTTCAACCTGCGCGGCTCGGCGCTTCGTTGCGACATCGTCACCCCGCTCGGTCCGGACAAGGTGATGATCGAGTTCCGCGGCCTCGGCCTCAAGCGCGACACGCCCGAGGAGCGGCAGACCCGCATCAACCACCACAACTCGATCTGGGGTCCGTTCGGCCGCAACCTGCACGAGGATCTGGTCGGCGTCGCCGGGCAGGGGACCACGATGCGTCCCGGCACCGAGAGCCGCCGCATCCTGCACGGCCGGCAGGAGAACCAGACCATCCACGACGAGAACGGGATGCGGCACTACTACGACGAGTGGGGCCGCTGGATGAACCTGCACCCCAACCGGCCGGACGAGCCCTGGTCGGAGCGTTCGGCGGCGAGCGCGGCGGTCGCAGCGGCGGAGTGACCGGGCGCGCCGCGCCGGCCCGCCCACCCGGCTCCCTTCCCGGGGCCGGGCCGCGCGAGCGGGGGCGGTCGCGGGCGTGTGGCCTCGGATCACGCCGGGCGACCTCCGCCGGTCTCGCAGGGTGCCGGAGCGACGGTGCAGGAGCGGCACCAACTCGGCGGCACCCGGTAGGCGGCGCCCGGAAGAGGCCGCGTGAGCCGGCCGTGCGAGACACGGCCATGCATGAACGATAGATCGGCGGAATTCGGGAACGGCAGGGTTGGGACGGTCGGGACCGGAGCGGGTCACGCGCTCAGTCTTGCCGGCGGCCCGGTCCCGCGGAACTGGGAGGTGGAGAGATGGCAACCAACGGCGTCGATGTCGCAGGAGCAGTGCGCGACACGATCTATCGCGCGGCGCTGCACCTGGATGCGCAGAAGTGGGACGACTGGCTGGCGCTGTGCGACGATCGCTTCCACTATGCGATCAAGTCGTTCAGCCCGGAGATCAATTACGACATGACCTATCTCCAGGGCACCCGCAAGGAGATGCAGACGCTGGTGCGGCTCTTGCCCAAGCACAACACCGATCATTCGCCCTTGACCCGGCACACGACGGTCTACACCGTCGACGTCGCGCCCGACGGCAAGACGGCGAAGGCGGTCAGCTCGTTCGTGATCTACCAGAACATGCTCGACGGCACGAACTCCCACATCGACGCCGGCGAGAGCCGCCTGTTCCTGGTCGGCAAGTACATCGATACGCTCGAGGTCG
>JAKAML010000283.1 GCA_021812845.1 Pseudomonadota bacterium | reverse complement strand
GAGCTCGCCGGCAGCGGCATGTCCTCGGGCTGGTCCGGGCTCGCGGCGCGGCAGCCCGGCGGCTTCCGCCTCGACTACCCCTCGCTGCTGCTCGGCCTCGCGCTCGGCATCGTCATGGCCACGCTGGCGCGCATGTCGTGGGCCGAGATGCCGCGCCGCGTGGCGCTGTGGCTGCTGGCCAACGAGCGCAACTTCTACCGCCTCGGCATCGCCGCGGTCTGCATCGGTGTGCTGCTGTTCTATTGACGCCCAGGTGGTCGCCGCGCCGAGACCGGTCCGCCCGCCCGCGCGGCGTTGTGCACTGTGCTGACGCTGCGCTAGGCTCCCCGGCGGGAAAATCTGCGGCGGGGGTGGGCGATGGCGGTCGACAACGCGCAAGCGCGCCTGGAGCGGTGGCAGCGGACCGGTCTCGGCCGGCTATGGCTGATCGTCGGCCGCCACGGCCTCTTGATGGTGCCGCTCGTCGCCGGCACCTTCGGCATCGTCTCGGGCGCCGTCGGCAACGCGCTCGGCCTGCACAACCTGTTCTTCGACCACCGCGGCGAGTTCGACGACTTCCGATCCGCCTGGGTCGCGGCGCTGCCGCTGACGCGGTTCCAGGTCAGCGGCTTCGCGACGGCGCTGATGGGCCTCTTGTGGAGCGTGTTCATCCTCATCTGCGACTGGGAGGCGACGCCGCGGCGAACCCATCCGATCAAGCGCGTCTCGGGGGTGCTGTGGCCGGGCGTGGTGTCGCTGTCGCTGATCCAGCTCGTCGCCGGTCAGCTCAGGCTCGGCGCCGGCCTGCCCGAGCTCGGATTCGGCGCGCGGCTCCTCGACGTGGCGTTCGGGATTGCCGGCTCCCTGACCGGGCTCGGGCTGGTCGCCGCCGTGCTCGCCGTCAGCGTGCGCTTGGCGGCCTGGAGCCGCGTGCCGCAGATCGTCGTCGTCGCGCTCAGCACCGCCGTCGTGCTGATGATTTCGACCACGTTCCTGTGGCAGCTCCCGGGATCTGCGATCTTCGTCGCGCTGGCGTGGCTGGTGCTCGCCTACACGGCGATCGAGCTGACGCCGGTGCGGCGGCGGTTCTTCTATATCCTCGGCGTCGTCGCGCTGCTGCTGATCGGCGCACTGCCGCAGTTCAAGCTCGAATGGCCGGGCCTCGAGCGCCAGTACGCCGCGGCGCGCCTCGGCCTCGCGTCGGCGTCGGACGCATCGGCCGGCGCGGCCTCCACGTCCCGCCTCGTCGATCCGATCGCCGCACTCGACGCCTGGCGTGACTATGCCGCCGCCCGCCGTGGACCCGGCGCGGGCAAGAAGCCCAAGTTCGTCGCCGTCGCCATCTCGGGCGGCGCCTACCGGGCGGCGTTCTGGGGCGCGCACGTCCTCGACCGGCTCGAGCAGGAGGAGCTGGGCGGCGGGCTCGACGGCTTGACAGACAGCGTGCGGCTGTTCACCGGCGCCTCGGGCGGCATGATCGCCGCCGCCTACCACGTTGCCCGCGGCGAGGCGCGCGATCCCGTGCAGAAGCGGCTCGAGAACGACCTCGCGGCGCCGATCATGGCCGGCGACGTCCGTTCCTACTTCCAGAGTGCGAAGCGGGATTCGCTGACGCC
This sequence comes from Pseudomonadota bacterium, assembly GCA_021812845.1. Taxonomy (GTDB): domain Bacteria; phylum Pseudomonadota; class Alphaproteobacteria; order Rhizobiales; family Hyphomicrobiaceae; genus JAKAML01. The sequence goes on along the minus strand of JAKAML010000283.1, from coordinate 1,900 downwards.
GGTCGTGCAGACGCTCGTGCAGTGCGACTTCTGGAGCCCGTTCTGGCCGCTGCCCTGGCGGCTGTGGCCGTGCACGCGCGACGGCGAGCTCGTTTCGGGCCGTCCTCTCGATCGCGGGCTCGCGCTCGAGCGGGAGTGGATGCGGCTCCAGGATCTGACCTTCGAGATGCTGCGCCACGACGCCGCCGCCGGCACCCGGCCGCTCGTCATACTGTCGCCCGTCCTCGTTCCCTCCGGTCGCCCGTTGCTCATCTCCCCGCTCGACCTCGGCGAGATGACCGCCGACGGCCTGCAGGCGGTCGAGCTGTTCAAGCGCTTCCCCGACGCGCTCGCCTCGTTCGAGCTGCGGACCGCGGTGCGGATGAGCGCGACGTTCCCCTACATCTCGCCCGCCATCGATCTGCCGTTCTCCCCGCCGGAGCGGGTCGTCGACGCCGCCTTCGCCGACGGCTCCGGTATCACCGTCGCCACCGCCTTTCTCACCAACCCGCGCGTCGCGGCCTGGCTCGCGGCCAACACCTCCGGCGTCGTCCTGGTGCAGATCAACGCCTTCGGCAGCGACCAGGCCACGAGGGACTGCGCGCCGGAGGCGGCTCCCGAGCCTAATTGGCTCGGACGCTGGGCACAGCGCGTCGGCCACGGGCTGACGAGCCCGATCGAGGGCGTCGCCGCCGCCCGCGGCACGTCCAACGCCTTCGCCATCCGCCAGCAGTTGCGGCTACTCGCCCATGTGCTCGGGCGCGACCGCTTCGCGCACGTCGAGTTCTCGAGCCCGAGCAACCCCGGCTACAACTGGCACATGCCGGACTACGAGCTCGTCAAGCTGGTCGGCGACTTCGACCGCTGCAACGCCGAAGCGCTGAAACGCCTGCGCACGGCGTGGGCGCGGGGCGAGTAGGAGCTAGCGTGATGATCCAGAAGTTGGCCAGCACGCGCTGCAACGTCGATTGCGAGCTTCTGACTCTGAAAAAGGAGCAACTCGTTGGTTCGAGTGTCCCTCGAGTTTCCGACGTTCGCACGCGAGATTGCGGCTGGTTGGATGCGAACTGCGGAAACGGGGCACGAGCCGGGTCGCAACCATGCACGCGAGCCGAGGTTTCGACCTCGGAAGCCTCACCGACACTCCATGGCCGCCATCGAGCCGGCCATCCGGACGTTTCATCTGCGGCAGGTGACTTTCAGTCTCGATCGCCATGTCGGGCACGGCCATGACGCGGGCCTGGTTTAGGTCGAAGCTTAGGTTCACGGGAATGAGACGAGGCCCGGGATCGCTCCCGGGCCTCATGTGATGCTCGCGCCTTCGGATGCCCACTCCGCATCCGGCGCGCATGATGCTCGCGCCTTCGGATGCCCACTCGGCATCCGGCGCGCTCTCTGGCGGCGCCCGCATAGCCCGTCTCCCTCTCCCCGTCGACTTCGACGGGGAGAGGGGCGGGACGAGGGGCGGCCGCTTGCGACGCCGGATGCCGCTCAGACCGAGTAGTACATGTCGTACTCGATCGGATGCGGCGTCATCTCGTAGCGCATGTTCTCGTCCATCCGGAGCTCGATGTAGGCGTCGATCATGTCGTCGTTCATGACGCCGCCGACCTTCAGGAACGCGCGGTCCTTGTCGAGCGAGGCGAGCGCCTCGCGCAGCGAGCCCGAGACGGTCGGGATCTTGCTGAGTTCGGCCGGCGGCAGGTCGTAGAGGTTCTTGTCCATCGGGTCGCCCGGATGGATCTTGTTCACGATGCCGTCGAGGCCCGCCATCAGCATCGCCGCGAAGGCGAGGTAGGGATTGGCGGCCGGATCGGGGAAGCGGATCTCGATGCGCTTCGCCTTCGGGCTCGAGACGTGCGGGATGCGGCACGACGCCGAGCGGTTGCGCGCCGAGTAGGCGAGCAGCACCGGCGCCTCG
>JAKAML010000282.1 GCA_021812845.1 Pseudomonadota bacterium | reverse complement strand
CCGTAGCGCGACAGCAGCTCGATGTTCTCGACCGGCACGTAGAGCTTGTCGCCGCCGGCGTAGTGGATCTCGAGGCAGTCGTGCGGATTGCCGAGCGCGGTGATGGTCTCGAGGCCGGCGAAGCGGCCGATGCCGTGGTCGGCGTGGACGACGAGGTCGCCGGTCGAGAGGCTCGTCGCCTCGGTCAAGACGTCGGCGGCGCGGCGGGCCTTGCGGCGTGGGCGGACGAGGCGGTCGCCGAGGATGTCCTGCTCGCCGATGACGGCGAGGTCGGGCGCCTCGAAGCCCTGCTCGAGACCGAGCACGGCGAGCGCGGTATGCCCGGCCGGCAGTTGCAGCGCCTCGGCGTAGCTCTCGACCTTGGCGACATCGCGGAGGCCGTGGTCGGCAAGCAGCGTCGCGAGCCGCTCGCGGGCGCCGGCGGTCCAGGCGGCGACGACGACGCGGCGCCTGCCGGCGTGGAGCGCGCGGATGTGGGCGACGACGGCGTCGAACACGTTCTGATCGGGGCTCTGGCGCTCGGCGGCGAACGATCGACCCTGGCGGCCTGCCGAGGCGCGGACCGTCCCGGAGGCCGCGACCTCGTAGGGCGTCAGCCGCACCACGGGGTGGCGGGCGAGAGCGTCGAGCCAGGCGCGGCCGTCGAGGAACATCTCCGACGGCGGCACGGGCTTGTAGGGCGCGGCGCCGAACGCCTTGACCTCGAGCCCTTCGAGGCGGCCCTCGTAGTGCTCCCTGATCTGGGCGAAGCGGCTCTTGAGCTGTTCTTCCGCCAGGTGGTCGAAGGAGACGACGGCGCCCGGCGCGTAGTCGAACAGCGTCTCGAGCGCGCCGTGGAACAGCGGCAGCCAGTGCTCCTGGCCCGGATAGCGGCGGCCGGCGCTGACCGCCTCGTACAAGGGATCGTCGCCGGTCGCGCCGCCGAACAGCGCGACGTAGCGGCGACGGAACTCGGCGGTGGCGCTGTCGCCGAAGGCGACCTCGCTGATCGGCATCAGGACGAGCTTCTGGACGGGCCTCGTCGTGCGCTGCGACCGGGCGTCGAACGCCTTGATGCTTTCGAGCGTGTCGCCGAAGAAATCGAGCCGCACCGGGTTCTGGCGGCCGGGCGGAAAGAGGTCGACGATGCCGCCGCGGACGGCGTACTCGCCGGGCTCCATGACGGCGCTCGAGCGTGTGTAGCCGGCCTGCTCGAGCCGCTCGACGAGCTTGGAGCGGTCGATCCGCTGGTCGGCGGCCATGGGGCGCAGCGACTGGCGGACGAAGGCGCGCGGCGGCACGCGCTGGAGCACGGCGCTGATCGTCGTGAGGACGATCGTCGGCTCCTTGCGCCTGTCGGAGAGCGCGAGCTTGGCGAGCGCGGTGATGCGGCGGGCGACGATCTCGGCGTTGGGACCGACGCGGTCGTAGGGCACGGTGTCCCAGGCCGGGAACGGGATCACCTTGACCTCGGGCGCGAAGAACTGGAGCGCGTGCTCGAGCGCGTCGAGCCGGCGGTCGTCGCGGGCGATGTGAAGGAGGAGACCGGCGCCGTCGGCGCCCCTCGCTTCCGCGGCCGCGGCCGCGCCCCCGGCCTCGGCCACGAGCCCGGCGAGGACCAGCGCGTCGAGACCCTCGGGCACGCCGGACAGCAGGCGATCGGACGGGCGCGGCGCGGTGGACGTCATCGAACGGAAGTTCCTCGGCGGAGCGGCAGAGCGGAACGAGCGACGGCGGGCGGCGAAGGGCTGCCGGGGGCGGCGGTCTCAGTGGCCGGGGGCGAGGCCGTGGAAGCGGCGCAGCGCGGCGACGAGAGCGGCGATCTCGGGGCCGGGACCGCCGGCGGTTTCCGCCGCCGCCGCACCCGGGCCGAGGATCCAGCGTTGCAGCTCGGGATCAGGCAGCGCGAGCAGCGCCTCGAAGCGCGCGAGATCCCGGTCCGACATCGTATCGAGGTGGGCGTCGGCGTAGCGGCTCATCAAGTGATCCATCTCCTTGGTGCCGCGGTGCAGGGCGCGATAGGCAGCGCGGCGGCGGCGGAGATCGAGATTGTCGTCGCGGCCTGTCATGGCGTGACCTTCGTGGGATGATCTCGCATCGAGCCCGGCGATGCTGCGCAAACACACCATCGGCGGCACGGGATAAGTGCACCCGTCCGCTCGACCCGGGGCTATTCCCCCGTTTGGTTGCCGAGACCGCCGGAGCCGCCTCGGAGATCGTGATATAACTCCCGCGGGTCGCCGCGACTAGTGCTGTGGCGCAGTCATTTGGTTCCCACCCGCGGCTGGCACCCCAACCAAATGACTGCACCTCGAACAGCACTGGAAGCACAAGCTTGCCAGTGTTCCTTCCGGCGCGAACATTTGCTCTCGACCTCGCAACGAACCGGATGCAAATGTTTGCGCCAAAAGGAACAGTAGTGCGGTCGAACTCCGATCCCCTTGTGCGCGCCCCGCGATGCGACCCAACGATCTCACGCCCCTCTTCGCCTCGGCCGAAGCGCTGTCGGGGATCGGCCCGCGCATGATGCTCCTTCTGAAGAAGGCGTTGCGGCTGCCGCCGGGCGTGACGGCGCCGCGCGTGCTCGACGTCCTCTGGCACCTGCCGACCGGCGTCGTCGACCGCCGCGCCGAGCCGACGATCGAGGTGGCGGTTCCCGGCACGATCGTGACGCTGAGGGTGCGCGTCCTGAAGCACCGGCCACCGCCGCGCGGCAACGACAAGGTGCCCTACAAGATCGCCTGCGAGGACGATACCGGGCGGCTCGACCTCGTGTTCTTCCGCGCCGAGCGCAAGTTCATCGAGCGGCAACTGCCCGAGGGCAGCGAGCGCTACGTCTCGGGCCGGATCGAGCGCTACGGCGACAACCTGCAGATGGCGCACCCCGACTACGTCGTCGCGCCCGAGAACCGCGACGAGCTGCCCATGCTCGAGCCGGTCTACGGGCTGACGGCGGGGCTCTCGGGCAAGGTGCTGGTCAAGGCGGCGCGGCAGGCGGTGGCGCGGGTGCCGGAGATGGCCGAATGGCAGGACGCGGCGTGGCTCAGGAGCCGCGGCTGGCCGTCGTTCGCGGACGCCGTGCGCCGGCTCCACGTTCCGGACGATGCGACCGACGTCTCGACCGGCGGCGGGCCTTGGCAGCGCCTCGCCTACGACGAGCTGCTGGCGGGCCAGCTCGCGCTCGCCCTGGTGCGCCAGAGCCAGAAGGCCGAGCGCGGCCGGGCGATCCGCGGCGACGGGCGCATCCGGGCGCGGATCGGCGATGCGCTGCCGTTCGCGCTGACGGGCTCGCAGCGGACGGCGCTCGAGGAGATCGCGGCCGACATGGCGGCGCCAAGCCGGATGCTGCGGCTGCTGCAGGGCGACGTCGGCTCGGGCAAGACGGTGGTGGCGCTGATGAGCATGGCGATCGCGGTCGAGGCCGGCGCGCAGGCGGCGCTGATGGCGCCGACCGAGGTTCTGGCGCGGCAGCACATGGAGACCATCGCGCCGCTGGCCGAGAAGGCGGGGCTTCGGATCGCGCT
>JAKAML010000281.1 GCA_021812845.1 Pseudomonadota bacterium | reverse complement strand
ATAGAGCGGGTCGTGGGCGCGGGCAAGCGGGTCAGGCGCCGCGGCGGTCCGCCGGGCGCCCGGCGGCGCCGCCGCTCGGCGCGCCGCGCCACCGGGGCTCGAGATCGTCGGGCCGCAGGGTTCCGCGCGGCGAGGGAGCCGAAGGGGCAGCCGGGTAGGCCGCGGGCAGGGGCGTGGTGCCGCCGCTGCCGGCGATCTGGCGCTGGACGAGATCATAGGCGACGCCGGCGCCGAACTCGGCCTTCTTGACGAAGGTCGCCCACAGCTCCTGGCCCTCGTTGCAGACCGTCGCGTTGCGGTCGCAGAAGGTCAGCGTCCAGTTCACGGCGGAGGCGGCCTGGTCGTAGAAGCGCGCCTGCTGCGCCTGATCGGTCGGCAGCAGTGCGACGGCGGCACCGAGCAGGACGAGATTGCGGACGATCGCCATGGAGGCTGGTCTCTTTCCGGGTGATGGGCCGCGCCTGGTCCTCGTGGCGGGCGGGGTCGGCTCGGGACGTAAGGTGTCGCGGGCACCGTGATGCGAATTTCGTTCTCGCCCGGCGACACAACCACTAATGGCATAATGTTATCTATGAACATCTTCCGCGGGCGCGAAAGTTTGAGCTGCAATTGCCGAAAATTCGATATGTCCCGGTACGTCTCGAGGCCGTCCTGCGGGCGTCCGGCGCGGCGGGGTGCCGGCTGGTTAAAGCGGTCTTAACGATCCCGCCTCAATAGTCGTGGCGCAGGCAGGGCCGGGCCGGAACAGATCGATGACCGCCACGACGATGAAACTGGGACTTGCGGCGTTCGCGGCGCTCGGCGCGGCGGCGCTCGTCAACATCACGATGCTGCAGCCGAACGCCGGGCGTGTCGCGGTGTCGCGGCCGGCGGCGCAGTCGACTGTGAAGCCGCAGCAGGCGGCGCCGGGCGAGGCGCGCAGCGGTGCCAGGAGCGCGCCGGCGGCGGAGACGCCCACGGTTCCCGCCGCAGCTGCGCCCGCGCCGCCAGCGCCGCCCACCCCCTCCGCGACGACCGACGTGACGCGGGCGATCCAGCGCGAACTCAAGGACCGCGGCTACGACGCGGGCACGCCGGACGGGCAGCCGGGGCTGATGACGCGGGCGGCGATCATGGCCTACGAGCACGACCGCAATCTGCCGCTGACGGCGGAGCCGACGCCGCAGCTCCTGAAGCTGATCGTGATGAACACGAGCCTGACCGCGGCCAGGACCGGCCCGACGCTCGAGCAGTCGGTACAGGCCACTCACGTCATCCGCACGGTGCAGCAGTCGCTGGTCACGCTCGGCTATGCGCCGGGCAAGGTCGACGGCCGGCTCGGCGACGACACGGTGCGGGCGATCCGCGATTTCGAGCTCGACCAGGGGCTGCCCGAGACCGGGCGGGTGTCGGGGCAGCTCGTGGCGCGGCTGTCGCGGCTCGCCGGGCAGGGCCGGCTCAACTCCACCCGATGACGATCGGCCTCGGCCGGACCCGGGGCGCGTCACCGGAGCGCGGTGCAGGCCGTGGGGTGGCACTTGCGGCCGCCGCGGGCACGGGGCACGGTCCCTCTCCGCCATGCGCTTGAAATCCGACATCTGGGTCAAGGCCTACCTCCGCCGCTGTGCCGCCGACGGCGCGTCCGCCGTCGTGGTGCGTCACGGCGACGACGCCGCCGGTGCGATCTTCATCAAGATCAGCCGCCTCGACGGCACGGCGCGCGTCTATGGCCCTGCGCCCGCCGGGCTCGTCCACGCGGCGGGCGACCGGGCCTTCACGCCGCGCCTCGGCGGCGGCGACAAGCCCGAGGCCGAGGCGGACGGCTTCCTCGCGCGCGAGGCCGAGTTCGATCCCGACCTGTGGGTGGTCGAGGTCGAGGACCGAACGGGCCGCGCTTTTCTCGACGACTGGCTTCAAGAAGGTCCGTAACGCGAGCGGTGCCGAGGAGACACGCCCCGCGGCGGGATCGGTCGCGCCGGAAGGCGCGGCGCCCGCAAGACTTGCCGGACACGGCCGAATCCCGGACTGTTCTCCACGGAAAGCGGATGCGCGGAGTTGAGGGTTCGTTAACCGATGCGCGCGCCCAATGGTCCGACAGGCGCAACAAAACCTCTGGTAGCTCGTCCCCAATCACCGGCCTGTCGAGGAAACGCGTGGCGCAAGGCGTGACACCGGGGGACCCCATGGCCACCATCGTCGACATCCGCAGTGCCGCTTCCGCGCGCGGCGCACGATCGCAGAGCCCGCCCGTGCGCGGCTCGGCGGAGATCCTGCTGTTCACCGGCATCCGCTACGAGAGGAAGCCGCGCACCGCGGCCGAGCGCGCGCGGGACCGGCTCGATCTCGAGGATTGATCCTCACGCTCTCGGGGCGGGTCAGCGCGCGGCGACGCCGCACGACGCCAGGGCGAGGCCGGCCTCGGTCGCGGCTCTGTAGGAGTCGCCACGCTCCGGCGCGCGCACCACGGCGATGCCGCTCCTGATCGCGAACACGAGCTGCTGCTGGGGCGCCGGCGCGAGGCCGCGCGATTCCGGCGTCAGGCCGGTGAACTGGTCGCCCGACGGCACGAGCCGGATGGCGGCGGTGGTGGTCTGGCCGGGCTGGCCGGTGGCGGCGTAGATGTTCTCGCCGGCCGGGGTGTAGATGGCGAGCGACCAGCCGACCTCGGGCAGCGTGGCCGCGAGCGACACCGCGTTCCGCGTCGTGTCGAACCGGCACATGGCATAGCGTGCGTCGGGGGCGAGGTAAGGCAGCGGCTGGGCGCCGCGGGCGACGGGCGGCAGGATCGTCATTGCGTTGAGCGGCAGCCGATCGGCGAGGCGCGCGACGGCAGGCGCGGTGGCGAGGTGGGGCGCGGCGAGGGTGGCCAGGATGTGCAGGATGGCGACGGCGACGAGCGCCGCCAGCACGGCGCGCGCCTCGATGCGTCGGAGGAGGGCGATGAACCTCATCGGCAGTTGGCCTTCCTGATCTCGGGCATGGTGCGGCGCGTCGCGGTGGCCGACCCGCGCGGCGCCTGCGGATCGATCAGCGTCAGGACCAGTGCGAGGCGGCCGGCGCCGCCGGTCGGAAGCCAGTTGCCGGGGCGGGCGTCACGGGCGAGGGTCACCGTGAAGCGGCCGTCGGGCTCGGCGGCGAGGGTGTCGCTGGTGAAGGCGTGGCGGTCGATCGGATTGGCGATCAGCCGGCCGTGCTCGTCGAACGCGGCGAGGCTCCACCAGTTGGCGTCGGGCGTGACGCCCTCGACGGAGTAGTCGCACGAGGAATGCAGCTTGTAGCCGTCGCTGTCGATGCGGGCGAGGTAGGTGTGGGCGACCTCGGTCGACAGCACGAGCATTCCGTTGCGGGCGAAATGGGCGCGCGTATAGGGGTCGGCGCCGACGCGGGCGGCGCTGGTCCACATCACCCACGGGCCGTCGGTGCGGGTGGTCAGCGAGAACCCGGCCTCGACCAGATGCCAGCTCGAGGCGAGGCCGGCGGCGATGACCGCGACGACGACGGCGATCAGCGTCGAGAGCCGCGCGGCGTG
>JAKAML010000280.1 GCA_021812845.1 Pseudomonadota bacterium | reverse complement strand
AGACGCCGAGGCCGGATTGGGCGCTCACGGGCTCGCTCATGGGCGCACCAGCACGTCGGAGGCGTTGAGACCGCCGAGCACCTCGACGCCGTCGGGGTGCCCTTCGAGCGCCGTGTCGCGGCCGAGCTGCACCACGACCTCGGCGACGTCCTTGCCGCGCCGGATGCGGGCGAAGTCCTGGCCGAACCGCTGCTGGAGGAACGAGCGCGGCACGACGAACGCCGAGCGTTGGCCGGCACCGATCCACACCATGGCACGCTCGCCGATGAAGTAGTCGCCGAGACCCGAGACCTCGGCGTCGGCGACCACGCGGCCTCCCTTCAGTTCCGGATAGACCTGGACGATCTTGCCCTCGGCGACGACGCCGCCGGCCGGCCCGGTGCCGCGGGCGCCGACCTTGACCGTGTCGCCCACCTTGGTGAAGCGGGCGTGGCGCTCGGGGATCTCGATCCTGAGCAGGTACTCGTTGGCGGCGATGGTGGCGAGGCTCTCGCCCGGCACTATGACGCTGCCGGCGGTGATCGGCACCCGCAGCACGCGGCCCGCGGCCGGGGCCAGCACCTGCCCCTCCTTGATCTGCTCCTCGAGTACGGATCGCTCGGCGGTCGCCGACTTGAGCTCGTTCGACGCCACGTCGAAGGCGGTCTTCGACTGGTCGACGCGCGCCTGGGTGCCGACGCCGCGCTTCTTCAGCTCCTCGGCGCGGTCGAGCTCGGTCTTGGCCGTCCTGATCCGCGACTCGATGCCCTGGATCTGCGCGTCGAGCGAGCGGATCCTCAACGCGATCTTGTCGTCGGCGACGATCGCGATCAGTTGCCCGGCATCGACGCGCGTGCCCTCGTCGACGCGCAGCGACGCCACGGTGCCGGGGATGCGTGAACGCGCCTCGATCAGATCCTTGCTGCGCACGGTGGCGAACACCGCCTTCAGGTCGTCGACCCGGCGGGACGTGACCTCGAACCGCTCCTCGGCCTTGGCGGGCGCGGGGGTGGCGGGCGCGGACGGGCCCTTCGGCTTCGGCTGCTGAGCCAGGACGAGGCCCGGCGCGGCCGCGATCACGACAGCGGCGACGATCGCCACCCCTCGCGCCGTCACGTCTGTGGTGCGTCCCCGCATTCGCATCTCGACCTCGCGTGCTTGCTGGCAACCTAGTTTCAATATTTCCGACTAACGGAACAATGGCACCTTGGCCGCGGCGCACAAGAGCGGCAGTTCGTCGCTCGCCGGGCGGTTGGCGCGTCTGTCGGGCGTGGAATGCCCGAGGCGGCAGGCCGCCCCGCCGGGGAACTTACTCTCCCCCGGCGCGCCTCGCGCCGGTCAGGGCGGCGCTGCGGCACTCTGTCGTCGGCACGACATCTGCCGACAGGATCGGCGAGGAGGGCCGGCCCGCGCGGCCACTTCGCGCCACCATCCTCGGGTGCGCGTGGTCGTCGAAATCACCCTCCCGACGACAGGCGGCCCGACGCCCGCTGCCGGGCGAAGCGGGGACGCCCGATAGACGGCGGTGGGGGAACGCTTGCGCCCGAGGCTCCGCGCTTGACGCTCGGGAGTGGGCATTTCATAGACTTGAGGTGGAGCCTCGTGCATGGGCGGTCCGGTTCGGTCCGGCGCCGGCCGCGTCGGTAGGGGGCCCGCCGCAGGCCGAGGGTCCCGTAGCTCAGCTGGATAGAGCATCAGTTTCCTAAACTGAGGGTCGCAGGTTCGAGCCCTGCCGGGATCGCCAGCAAAATCAATCGCTTGCGAGTGGCGGCAATCCGGCGCCGCGGCACTCGGGTAGAAGGCCGACGAACCCGTGCACGACGGCCGACCGGTGGCCGGGCGATGACACCGCAGCGAGCGATCGATCAGCGTGACCGAGATTGCGACCAGCATCGTTGCGTCGACCGCGGTCCGGCCGCGGATCGTGATCGCCGACAAGAATCCCGTGGTGCGCGCCGGACTGTCCGATTTCCTGGCCCGCGACGGCCGCTTCGAGGTGTTCGCCGTGGTCGAGGACGGGGCCTCGTTCATCGCCCTCTGTCTCGACCAGCCGGTCGACATCGGCGTCATCGGCTGGTCGCTGCAGGACATGACGGGCGGCGACGTCATGGCGACGCTGAAGCGCCGTCTCTCGCCCACCCGCGTCATCGTCTACACGGGAGAGCAGGGGCCGACGGTTCTCCGCCAGGCGGTGCGGGACGGCGCCTGGGGCTTCATCTCCAAGAGCGACGACCCGGTGGTTCTGCTCGACACCATCGCAACCGTCTCGCGCGGTCGCCTGTGCGTGCCCTACGTCGACCTGAAGTCGATCAATGCCGATCCGCTCGACCTCCTGACGACGCGCGAGCGCGAGTTGCTCGGCGCGCTGGCCAACGGCTGGACCAATCTGCAGATCTCCGCGCGCATCGGCATCTCGCAGAACACGGTGAAGTATCACCTCAAGAATCTCTACGACAAGCTCGGGGTGAAGAACCGCGCCATGGCCGTCGCGCTCTTCATGACGAGTGGACGCGACAGCCGCTGACGCGGCCTTTCGCGTCGTGCCGCACGCGCCCGCGCCCTCGATCTCTATCGGGACCCATGTCCATCGCCGCCGTGATTGCTGCGCTGCGGCTGCTGCAGCGCACGCGAAATGCCGCCCGCTCGGGTAGGTAAGGCGCTACCCGAATGCGATGGTTGCATCCCCCAACGAGTGTTGTGGACTTTCGTCGAAGGCTCCATTGAACGCCGCAAGTTCGCGACGGCGCGGCGTCGGCAAGATCCCGCGCGATCAGATCAGCGCTTCGAAGGAGGAAACGAACATGCTGGTGCAGCCCCATCTCTTCATTCCCGGCCCGACCAACATTCCCGAGGCCGTGCGCATGGCCATGAACCTGCCGATGGAGGACATGCGCTCGCCGGAGTTTCCGAAGTTCACGCTGCCGATCTTCGAGGACCTGAAGAAGGTGTTCAAGATGAAGGACGGCCGCGTCTTCATCTTTCCCTCGTCCGGCACCGGCGCCTGGGAGTCCGCGATCCAGAACACGCTCGCCGTCGGCGACACCGTGCTCATGAGCCGCTTCGGCCAGTTCTCGCTGCTGTGGGTCGACATGGCCGAGCGCATGGGGCTCAAGGTCATCCTCTGCGACGAGGAGTGGGGCACGGGCGTGCCGCTCGACAAGTACGCCGACATCCTCGCCAAGGACAAGGCGCACGAGATCAAGGCCGTGTTCGCCACCCACAACGAGACCGCGACCGGCGTGACGAGCGACATCGCCGGCGTCAGGAAGGCGCTCGACGCGGCGAAGCATCCGGCGCTGCTGATGGTCGACGGCGTGTCGTCGGTCGGCTCGCTCGACATGCGCATGGGCGAGTGGGGCGTCGACTGCTGCGTCTCGGGCTCCCAGAAGGGCTTCATGCTGCCGACCGGCCTCGGCATCCTCGCCGTCAGCCAGAAGGCGCTCGACGCCAACAAGAGCCTCAACGGCCGCATGAACCGCTGCTTCTTCTCGTTCGAGGACATGATCAAGACCAACGACCTCGGATATTTCCCCTAT
>JAKAML010000279.1 GCA_021812845.1 Pseudomonadota bacterium | reverse complement strand
TCCGGCGGGGCGGCCTCCTCGGCCGGGCGCGCCTTGCGCGCCGAGGCCGCGGGACGTTCGAGATGTCGGGAACGACAGAATGGATGGCGCGAGAGACGGGACTTGAACCCGCGGCCTCCGCCGTGACAGGGCGGCGCTCTAACCAACTGAGCTACTCCCGCAATCCATCCGCTCGCGCGAAGGCGAGCGGTCGAGACCGAAGCGTTTACGTGCTCGACCGGACGAAGTCAAGGGCGGCGGGAGCCGGCGCGCACCGCCTTCGCGCACGGTCCCGCGACGCGCTCGATCGCCACCCGAGAACCGTTCGCGCCGGCCCGTCGTAGAGCGTGCAGACCCCAGGAGGACGCCACGATGCCGCCGTGCCCGATGCCCTGTCGCGCGCCGACCCATGCCTTTGCACGGACGGCGGCGCTCACGGCTTTGGCCATCGCGGCGGCGACCGCGCCGGCCCTGGCGGAGCGCCCGGCCGCGCCGGCGCGCGAAGCGCTCTCGGCGAAGGATCGCGGCGCCCGCTACGGACAGGCGCTCGGCGCATCCCTCGTCTGCCCGTTCGTGCACCTGCTGCCGGCCGCCGAGGAGCTTCGCCCGAGCCTGCCGGGCGCCGATCGCGAGCAGTTCGAGGCGGAGGCGAAGCGCGTCGCGCTGGTGTGGCAGAAGACGCTCGCCTGCGACCCGCGCGCCGACATCAACCGCTGCCGGGTGCTGAGCGAGAAAAGTTGCAGCGAGGCGATCCGCGAGCTCGGCCCCGAGGGCACGGCGGTCAATGGCGTGCTCGAATTCCGAAGGTGAGACCGGCCCGGCATCCGCCCCCGGCCGCCGCATGGGCTCAGAGCGCGAACGCCCAGCGCGGGGTGCGCGCCTTGTAGTCGAGGTAGGTCTGGCCGAACGACTGCTCCAGCGTCGCCTCCTCGCGCGCGATGACGAAATAGGTCATCACCAGCATGTAGAAGCCGGTGGCCGCCATTGCCGCGACGGTCGAGTAGTAGGCGAGCGCGGCGAGCGGAACGAGAAACGCCACGTAGATCGGATTGCGCGACAGCCGGAAAGGACCGCCGGTCACGAGCTGCTGCGGCTCGCCGTAGGTGCTCGCCAGCAGCGACAGCCGCATGTGGCGCTGAATCAGGAGAACGAGGACGAAGAACGCGGCGATCGAGCCCGCGAGCAGCATGAGGCCCGGTCCGCCGGCGCGCAGCTCGGCGTCGAAGCCGCGGTCGCGGACCATCTCGATGCCGAGCACGTAGGTTCCCCAGCTGACCCAGCTGGACCGATCGATGCCGGCGAAGGGCAGCCGATCGAGCCAGCCCCTGGTCTTGTCCGCACTGGCCTGCATGAAACCCCTCGCAACGGAACAGAGATACGCCAGAATGATTGCCAGACCGTTGTCCGGGGCCGCCGACGGCGCAGGGATCACGGCGCCGGCAGAGGGCCAGGCTCGGACACGGATCGTCCGTACGAGACGTCGTTAACGCCCGGTTGCGTGACCCGGCCCCGGCACGACCGCGGCAGCGGATGCGCCGGTGGCCTCGGCACCCGCTACGGTTGCAGGCGCACCCGTCGACCGTGGCGCCGGCTCCACGGCCGCAGACGCTCTTTCTCCGGCCGACGCTTGCCATCACCCCGCGCCGTCCGCCAAATGACTCCCGTCAGAATCACGAAGCCCGACATTCAAGGGGGAGAACGACCCAATGCGCATGACCCTCATTTCGCGCGCCGCTGCGTCGGCCGCCGCGCTGGCCGCCCTCGCCGCGCCGCACACGGCCGCGGCGGACGCCAAGTGCGGGCCCGAGGCCCTCGGCGTCGCCCGAACCGTCGAGATCGACACCACCGGCGGTCCGGGGTTCGGCTTCGAGCACTACAAGGCGCACGACTTCCTGCAGCCGAAGGAGGTGATTTTCACCTTCGACGACGGGCCGCTGCCGAGTCACACCCGCACCATCCTGAAAGCGCTCGCCGAGCACTGCACGCGCGCGACCTTCTTCCCCGTCGGCAAGCTCGCGGTCGGCTATCCCGAGGTGCTGCGCGAGGTCGCCGCCGGCGGCCACACCATCGGCGCGCACACGTTCAACCACATCGATCTCGGCAAGGCCGGAGCCGACAAGGCGAAGGACGAGATCGAGCGGGGCTTCTCCGCCGTCGCCCGCGGCGCGGGCGGGGGCACGGCACCCTTCTTCCGCTATCCGTTCCTGCGCGACAGCAAGGACAGCCTTGCCCATCTCGGCGGGCGCAACATCGCCATCTTCTCGACCGATATCGACAGCTTCGACTTCAAGGTCCAGAACCCGGACAACATCGTCAAGACCGTGATGTCGAAGCTCGAGAAGCGCGGCAAGGGCATGGTCCTGATGCACGACATCCAGCCGGCGACGGCCAAGGCCCTGCCGGGGCTGCTCAAGGAGCTCAAGGCCAAGGGCTACAAAGTCGTGCACATGCGGCCTAAGGACCAGGTCAAGACGCTGGCCGAGTTCGACGCGCTGATCGAGAAGGACGTCAAGGGCCTGCCTGCCGCCGGCCAGGAGAAGCCGACGTCGAGCGTCGTCAAGACCATCCCGAGCAACTGACGCACCCGTCCACGATCCGGCCGGACCGGTGCGCCTCCGAGGTCACGTCATCGCGATGATCGACATCCGCGCACTGGTTGCCACCGCGGCGCTCGCCGCGATCGCACTCGCCGTCCCGGCGGCGGGCGGAGCGGGGCCGGCCGGCGCCGCGAGCTGCACCGCCGACGATTTCGCCACGGCCATCGACCAGTCGGGTGCCCGGCTCCGTGCCTACAACGCCGAGGCGAGCCCGAAGCTGCAAGCGGCGCTGCGGCGGCTCAAGGAAAAGAAGGGCTGGACCGGGGCCGACGCCGACGACAGGGCGTTCGAGTTCCTGTCCGACAGCCGGATGCAGAGCCTCGACCAGCAGGCGGACGAGCTCTACGTCAACATCGATGCGCTCGGCCAGCCGCCCGCCGGAGGCCCGCCGGACTGCGCCCGTCTCGCCGAGCTCGAGGCGGCGGCGAGCGAGCTGCTGGCGGTGATGCGCGCCAAGACCAGCCACACCCTGGCGCGGATCGAAGGCGAGCTCGCCGGCAAGCCGGCTGCCGCGGCCGAGAAGCAGGTGGCCGCGAGGCCACCCACCGCGCCGCCCGCTGCCGCGCCGAAGGCGCGGCCTTCCGCGCCGACCACCGCCGACGCCTGGAAGCCGAGCACCGCCGTCGCGCCCGAGGCGGCGGAGGTGACGCCCTTGCCGCCGCCGGCCATGACGCTGGCCGAGGGCGACGGCTACACCATCGACGAGATCCGCGAGGTGACGCGCGGCTTCTTCGGCGCCGTGTCGACCGAGCTCGCGAGTGTCATCGAGCACGCTTTCCGGAAATCCGGCCGGCCCTCGGCCTACATCCTCGGCACCGAGGGCGGCGGCGCGTTCCTGGCCGGGCTGCGCTACGGCAAGGGCACGCTCTATCCGCGGCGCGGCACGGCGCGCGACATCTTCTGGCACGGGCCGTCGGTCGGCTACGATTTCGGCGCCGCGGGCTCGCGC
>JAKAML010000278.1 GCA_021812845.1 Pseudomonadota bacterium | reverse complement strand
CGCGCCCGACGAGCCGACGAGCGCGCCGGTGATGATGAGCGCGATGTTGCCGAGCGTGAAGCCGATGCCGGCCGCGGCCCAGCCCGAGTAGGAGTTGAGCATCGACACGACGACCGGCATGTCGGCGCCGCCGATCGGAATGATGATGAGCACCCCGAACAGGAACGACAGCAGCGCGATGATCCAGAACAGCGTCGCGTCGCCGCCCGAGACGCTGAGCCGGTAGACGAGATAGATGATGAGCAGCCCCAGGCCGGCGTTGATGGCGTGGCGCATGGGGAGGATGATCGGCTTGCCCGACATGCGGCCGGAGAGCTTGGCAAAGGCGATCACCGAGCCGGTGAAGGTGATGGCGCCGATGGCGACGCCGAGCGCCATCTCGACGAGGCTCGCTGTCTTGATGGCGCCGGGCGTGCCGATACCGAAGGCCTCAGGGGCATAGAGGGCGCCTGCGGCGACGAACACCGCTGCCAGACCGACGAGTGAGTGGAACGCCGCGACCAGCTCCGGCATCATCGTCATGGGGATGTTCTTCGCCGTATAGGCGCCGATGGCGCCGCCGACGCCGATGCCGGCCACGATCAGGAGCCACGTCAGCACGCTGCTCGGCGCGCCGAGCAGTCCGAACGTCGTCAGGATCGCGATCGTCATGCCGATCATGCCGTAGGCATTGCCCTGGCGCGATGTCGCCGGGCTCGACAATCCCCTCAGCGCGAGGATGAACAGGATGCCGGAGACGAGGTAGAGCAGGGCGGCGAGATTGGCGGACATTGTTTGCTCATTCGGTCAGTGGTGAGTGGCGGGTGGTCGCCGTGAACGGTGAATTGGTGAATGGTGAACTGGTGCGGACGTGCTCGGCAGGCTCGTTCGATGGGTCATGGAGCCAATCTGGTCTCCAACGGGCGAATGAGATTGCGGAGCATTCGACCGACGCTGTCGAAGTCGTGCAGGAGCGGCGTGGCCTGCTCGCTGCTCATGAGCCCTTCGCGGTCCGAAAGCATGATGTGCGTCTCGAGTTCCTCTCGGGAGCCTTGCGCCAACCGCAGGAATTGAATGAAGGCGGCAGTTGTTTCGCGGCCGAAGCCCTCTGCGATATTCGCGGCAATGGAGACCGATGCGGGGCGGAGCTGCGCCGTCTGCCCGTAAGCCTCCTCGCGAGGATACACACTCGTCGCCGCAAAGCAGTCCGCTGCGAGCGTCATGGCGAATTGCAAAACGTCGAGATCCTTGTGCGATCGAATTCCCGACATGGGAGCAACCCTTCACCACTTCACGAGCTCACCACTCACTTTTTCCCGTCCTTCTTCTTGTACATCGCGAGCATCCGCGCGGTGACGAGGAAGCCGCCGAAGATGTTGACGGATGCCATGACGAGGGCGAGGAAGCCGAACAGCTTGGCGAGGATCGAGCCCGAGGTCGTGAGCGCGACGCCGACGGCGAGCAGCGCGCCGACGACGATCACCGACGAGATCGCGTTGGTCACGCTCATCAGCGGCGTATGCAGCGCCGGCGTCACCGACCACACCACGTAGTAGCCGACGAAGATCGCCATCGCGAACACCATCAGCCGGTAGACGAACGGGTCGACGGCGTCGGTCTCGCCTGCGGCGAGGGCGGCCGTGGGCAGGGCCAATGCGAGGCCCGCGAGGAGGAGCGTTCGGAGTTTCGGCATGGGCGGATCCTTCTCGAGCGGGCAGGTCGGACGGGCGTCGTCTCGGGCAGTCACTTCAGGCAGGCACTGTTGCGCAGGATCGGCTGCAGGAAGCCGGCCGGGCGGTCATGGTCACGCCGGCTTCTGGGCGAGGCTCGGATGCACGATCGCGCCGTCCTTGGCCACGAGCGTGCCCTTGACGATCTCGTCGTCCCAGTTGACGGCGAGCTTCTTCTCCTTCTTGTCGAACATCGTCTCGATGAAGGTGAGGAGGTTCTTGGCGTAGAGCGACGAGGCGTTGACCGGCACCGTGCCCGCGAGATTGAGCGGGCCCGCGATCTTGACGCCGCCGACCTCGACCGTCTTGCCGGGCTCGGTCAGCTCGCAATTGCCGCCGCGCTCGGCCGCGAGGTCGACGATCACCGACCCCGGCTTCATCGAGGCGACCATCTCCCGGGTGATGAGCTTCGGCGCCGGTCGGCCGGGGATGAGCGCCGTCGTGATGACCATGTCCTGGATCTTGATGTGGCTGGCGACCAGCTCGGCCTGCTTCTTCTGGTATTCGGCCGACATCGGCTTGGCGTATCCCGCTGCCGTCTGCGCCTGCCTGAACTCGTCGTCCTCCACCGCGATGAACTTCGCGCCGAGGGAGGCCACCTGCTCCTTGGTGGCGGGACGTACGTCGGTCGCCGACACGATGGCGCCGAGGCGGCGCGCGGTCGCGATCGCCTGCAGGCCGGCGACGCCGACGCCCATGATGAAGGTCTTGGCCGCGGGCACCGTGCCGGCCGCGGTCATCATCATCGGCACCGCCTGCCCGAACATCGCCGCGGCGTCGACCACCGCCTTGTAGCCGGCGAGGTTGGCCTGGCTCGACAGCACGTCCATCGACTGCGCGCGGGTGATGCGCGGCATGAACTCCATCGAGAACAGCGCCGCCTTGGTGCCGGCCAGCGCGTCGAGGCCCGGCCGGTCGTCGTAGGGCGACAGGATCGAGAACACCATCGCGCCGGGCTTCAGGCCCTTGACCTCGTCGACCGACGGACGGCGGACTTTGAGCAGGATGTCGGCCCCGGTCGCGGTGTCGGCGGCGCTCGCCGCGATCTCGGCGCCGGCGGCCATGAGCTGCTCGTCGGCGAAGCGCGAGCGCAGACCCGCACCGGACTGCACCTTGACCTTGGCGCCGAGGCCGATCAGCTTCTTGACCGTCTCGGGCGAGACCGCGACGCGCGGCTCGTCGGCCTCTTCGGTGGTGACCGCGATGGTGACCATGATGTCTTCCGTTAGCCTCTGCTGGGGGGCAGCCTGGAGCTGGTGCACGCCGCCGGGCGGCCCCGTACCGGGGGCACACCCGTCGCATCGAGTGAAGAGACGACCTGCGCCGTCCGGGGTCGGGCCCGGCAGGCCGGCAGTCGCGGGCGAACCGGGCGGGTCGTCAGACCGGCTCGCGCTCGGCGACCGTCAGTGGCGAACGAGGAAGAAGGCCATCGCCGACAGCAGGATGACGAGGAAGATGATGGCGAACTTGGTGAGCTGGATGAAGCCGTTGTAGGTCCGGACGTGCTCCGGGTAGTCCATGTCCTTGTGGCCCTTCGCGGTGTCGATGCTCATGGTGCGCCCCTGCCTGTGTGATATTTTCACAATACCGAGGCACGTTGGTAGCGTAAGGCGTGCGAGCGTTCAAGCTGACGGAGGGAGGAGTCTCCGCCCGCCGCAGTGCCTTTTCGACGCAGACCGAGGCATCCCCAGGCCGGGCGGCCCCGGGAACCCGCGCTCACCTACTTCTCCGGCAGGGTTCGTGCGAAGGCAAGAACGTCGATCGATGCCTTGAACGGCATGGCCCTGAGGTTGACCATGGCGGCGCCGGGATGCGAGTTGCGGATCTTGTG
>JAKAML010000277.1 GCA_021812845.1 Pseudomonadota bacterium | reverse complement strand
GGCACGGTCAAGATCGGCGTCGAGGGCGAGGGTCTCGAGAAGAAGCTCGCATTCAGCTACATCTCGACCGATCCGGCCAAGAAGCCGAAGTCGAAGGAGGACGAGGAGGACGACACCGAGCCCGTCGCCGCCCTCGCCGAGCCCGAGACCAGGAAGGCGCTGCCCGGCCCCAAGGAGAAGAAGGACCGCGCTCCCAAAGGCGGCGGCGCGGTTCCTAGCGTGCCGCGGAAGAAGGACGAGTGAGCGGACCTGCCCCGCGGACGGAATAGGCCGCGACAACGGGTTCGGACGATCGAGCAGGGGGCGCCGGCAATAGAGCCGGCGCCCCTTGCGCGTTGTGGGGTGCAGCGGTTTCGAGGGTGACAGCGCTATCGGACGGGGACGACTAGGCACGAGCCTCCACCGCGCCGTGCGCGCAGATCGCACGCCGACGCCCAGCACTCGAGGAGAGTTTGCCATGTGTACCGCCCATTCAGCGATCCCGGCTTCGAGCGACACCGATCGCGTGTCGCAACTGGAGCAGCGCCTGATCGGGGCCATCAACGATGGGGCGATGATGCTGATGACGTCCATCGGCCATCGCACCGGCCTGTTCGATGTCATGTCGGATATGCCCCCCGCCGCAGCGGCCGAGATCGCGGGCCGGGCGGGGTTGAACGAGCGCTATGTGCGCGAATGGCTCGGCGCGATGGTGTGCGCGCGCCTCGTCGAGCACGACGGCTCCGCCGGAACCTACGCGCTGCCTGCCGCGCACGCCGCGCGGCTGACGCGGGCGGCCGATGTCAACATGGCGGTCGTGGCGCAGTACTTCTCGGTGCTCGGCGGCGTCGAGGACGACATCGTCGCCTGCTTCCGGAACGGCGGTGGCGTGCCCTACGAGCGCTACGGCCGGTTCCACGAGGTGATGGCGGAGGAGTCGGGACAGACGGTGCTGCCCGCGCTCGAGAGCGCGATCCTCCCGCTCGCGCCGGGGCTTATCGAGCGGCTCGACGCGGGCATCGAGGCGCTCGATCTCGGCTGCGGACGCGGGCGCGCGATCATGCGCCTCGCGGAGCGGTTTCCGAGAAGCCGCTTTCACGGCTGCGATCTGTCGCAGGAGGCGATCGCATGGGCCGGGGCCGAAGCCGGCCGGCGCGGCTTGAAGAATGCCGTCTTCGAGGTGCGCGATCTCTCCGACTTCGATCTCACGGGACCGGTCGGGCGGTTCGATCTCGTCACCACCTTCGACGCGATCCATGATCAGGCGAAACCGGCCAGGATGCTGTCGGGGATCCGTCGCGCCCTGCGGCCGGAGGGGGTGTTCCTGGCCCAGGACATCAAGGGCTCGAGCCGGCACGCGGGCGATCTCGACAATCCGCTGGCGACCTTCTTCTACACGATCTCGTGTATGCACTGCATGACCGTGTCGCTGGCGCAGGGCGGCGACGGTCTCGGCGCCATGTGGGGGCGCGAGCTGGCCGCGGAGATGTTCGCCGCCGCCGGCTTCCGTTCGGTCGCAATCCACGAGCTCGAGCACGACATCTCGAACTACTACTACGTGTGCCGTCCCTGACGGCGGGGCGGCCCGCCCGCGCCGCGCGGGGGAGATCCGCGCGGTGCGGGTAGCGCCGTGACCGGACGAGGGTGTATGAGGCACCTCGCCCGGTGCGGGAGGGGTCATTGGCGGCGATCGACGACGGCGGTCAGGTTGGAACGAGGCGGTCGGCGCTCGCGCGCGGCATCGCCGTGGCGCTCGGCGTGCCGGGGCTGATCCTGTTCGCGTCGGCGGCCGGGTTCGGGGCGCTGGCGCGCGACGCGGGCCTCTCGCTCGGCAACGCCAACCTGATGATGGCGACGCTCTTTGCCCTTCCCGCGCAGGTCGTGATGGTCGACCAGCTCGCACGCGGCGGTTCGCTCCTCGGCGCGGCGCTCGCGGTGACGCTGATCGGCGTGCGGCTCCTGCCGATGACGGCGGTTCTGGTGCCCTACCTCGGCGGGCCGCGCGGCGGCCGGCTCGGCAAGGTGATCGCCGTCCACGCGATCGCGATCACGGCCTGGATGGAGGGCTTCCGGCGGCTGCCGGCGATCGCGGAGCCTCTCCGTCTTCCGCACTTCCTCGGCATCGGAGCGGGCCTGATCCTGGCGTCGCTCGCCGGAACGACGGCCGGCTTCGCCGCGGCGGGCGTCGTGCCGCCGGCATTTGCCGCCGCGCTCCTGTTCCTGACGCCGATCTACTTCATGCTGTCGCTGATCGAGACCGCGGGCGGCGCCGGCGACTGGCTGGCGATCGCGATCGGCGCGGCGCTGGGCCCGCTGGCGTTCCTCTTCGCGCCGGGCTTCGATCTGCTGTTGACCGGCGTCGTCGGCGGCACCGCCGCCTATCTCCTCGGCCGGCGCTGGCGCGGCATGTGGCGTCTCGACGGCCACGACGACACGGTGCGCGACGACCTGCGAGACGGCCGATGAGCGCACTCGGCGACGGCTGGACGACGGCGGCGCTCATCGTCGTCATGGCACTCGTGGCGCACGAGCCGTGGCGCTGGGTCGGCCTGTGGGTCGGCCGTGATCTCGACATCGACGGCGAGGCGTTCCGCTGGGTGCGGGCGGTGGCGACGGCGATGGTGGCGGGGCTCGTCATGCGGCTGCTGGTCTTTCCCGCCGGTGCGCTCGCGGACGTGCCGGCCGCCCTGCGGCTGGGAGCCTTCGCGGCGGGCCTCGCGGTCTATGCAGCTGCAGGACGGAGCCTCGCGGCCGGTGTTGCCGGCGGCTCCGTGGCGCTGGTCGCGGCGCGCCTCGCGTTCGCGTAGGCATCGCCGCCCCGGCGTGCTAACGGGGAGGACGCGGCGCCGACGGCCGCTCTCCACGACCCCGACCCCAGGTTCGCAATGACCCCTCGCGACGCGCCCGAGCCGAGCCTGCCGTTCGACAACAGCTATGCGCGGTTGCCGGAGCGGTTCTTCGTGCGCCAGGCGCCGACGCCGGTCAAGGCCCCGCGGCTCGTCAAGCTCAACCTGGCGTTGGCGCACGAGCTCGGCCTCGATCCGGCGGCGCTCGCCTCCCCCGCGGGCGTCGAGATGCTGGCGGGCAACCGCATCGCAGCGGGCAGCGAGCCGATCGCGGCAGCCTACGCGGGCCATCAGTTCGGAGGCTTCAATCCGTCGCTCGGCGACGGCCGCGCGATCCTGCTCGGCGAGGTGATCGACCGCGCGGGCCGGCGACGCGACATCCAGTTGAAGGGCTCCGGCCCGACGCCGTGGTCGCGGCGCGGCGACGGCCGGGCGGCGCTCGGGCCGGTCTTGCGCGAGTACGTCGTCAGCGAGGCGTTCGCCGCCTACGGCATTCCGACCACGCGGGCGCTGGCTGTGGTGACGACGGGCGAATACGTCCTGCGCGAGGCGCCGCTGCCGGGCGCGGTGCTGACGCGGGTCGCGTCGAGCCACATCCGCGTCGGCACGTTCCAGTACTTCGCCGTGCGTGGCGACGTGGAGGGCGTGCGGATGCTCGCAGACCACGTCATCGCGCGCCACTATCCGGAGGTGGCAGAAGCCGACAACCGTTATCG
>JAKAML010000276.1 GCA_021812845.1 Pseudomonadota bacterium | reverse complement strand
GGTAGCCAGGGCATGGGCCAGCCGGCGCAGCAGGGGGGCGGCGGCGGCTTCATGCGCAGCGCCATGGCCACGGCGGCCGGTGTCGCGGGCGGCATGTTGCTCGCCGACGGCATCCGCAACATGATGAACGGGACCGGCTCGACCGCCACCGCCGCCAACGACACCGCGGCCAACGACGCGGGTGCGAGCGAGACGGCGGCCGCCGACCAGGCCGACTACCAGGACGCCTCCGACAACGACCCGGGCTACCAGGACGCCGGCTATGACGACGGTGGCGGCGACTTCGGCGGCGGCGACTTCGAGGTCTGAACGGGGCCGGCCCCGACGCCGGCTACGACGACGGCGGCCAAGTTGATGAGGCGCGAGCGACCGCTCGCGCCTCTTTTCTTCAGATGCGGGAGATGCGGGGGCGTCAGGCGATTGCTTCCGCCGCCCGCGGCACCACCGTGTCGAGGTCGGCGATCATCAGCGCGAAGGCGTAGTCGAGGGCGAGCTCCTTCAACGCCTCGTAGCGGCCCGAGGCGCCGCCGTGGCCGGCTTCCATGTTGATCTTCAACAGCACGAGGTTGTCGCCGGTGTTGCGCTCCCTGAGCCGGGCGACCCATTTGGCGGGCTCCCAATAGGTCACGCGCGGGTCGGTGAGACCACCGTAGGCGAAGATGTGCGGATAGGGCTTCCGCTCGACGTTCTCGTAGGGCGAGTAGGAGCGGATGATCTCGAACTCGCGCCGGTTCTCGATCGGGTTGCCCCACTCGGGCCATTCGGGGGGCGTGAGCGGCAGATCCTTGTCGAGCATGGTGTTCAAGACGTCGACGAAGGGCACGTCGGCGATGATGCCGAGGAACAAGTCGGGTGCCAGGTTGGCGACGACGCCCATCAGCATTCCGCCCGCCGAGCCGCCGTTGGCGACGATCCTGCCCTTCGTGGTGAAACCCTGGCGCACGAGATGCTCGCCCGCGGCGATGAAGTCGGTGAAGGTGTTGACCTTCTTCTCGAGCTTGCCCTCGGTGTACCAGCGGTAGCCCTTGTCCTTGCCGCCGCGGATGTGGGCGATGGCGAAGATCATGCCGCGATCGA
Organism: Pseudomonadota bacterium; assembly: GCA_021812845.1. Lineage (GTDB taxonomy): Bacteria > Pseudomonadota > Alphaproteobacteria > Rhizobiales > Hyphomicrobiaceae > JAKAML01. Next base: position 2,466 of record JAKAML010000276.1, on the reverse strand, counting down.
CGAGGGAGAAGCGCGTGGTCGAGAACGAGGCCGGGATCGAGATGCCATAGGCGCCGTAGCCGTAGAGGAACAGGGGTGCCGTGCCGTCGAGCGGCGTGCCCTTGCGGTAGAGGATCGAGACCGGCACCGTCTCGCCGTCGGGCGCGGGGGCGTAGATGCGGAGCGTCACGTAGTCGGCCGGGTCGTGTCCGCTCGGCACCTCCTGGCGCTTCCTCAGGATGCGCGTGCGCGTCTCCATGTCGTAGTCGTAGACCTCGGCCGGCGTCGTCATCGAGGAATAGGTGAAGCGCAGCGTCGTCGTGTCGAACTCGTAGCCCGCGGCCATTCCGAGGCTGTAGGCCTCCTCGTCGAAGGCGATCTGGTGCTCGGCGCCGTCGGCGAGGCGCGTGACGACGATGCGCGGCAGGCTGTCCTCGCGCTCGAGCCGCGCCATGTGGCCCTTGAAGACGATCGTCTCGAGGATCAGCCGGCCCGGCTTGTGGGGGACGATCTCGGTCCAGCTCTCGCGGCCGGGCGAGGCGAGCGGCGCCTCGCAGATGCGGAAGTCGGTGGCGCCGCCGGAGTTGGTCATGACGATCAGTCGCGCGCCGTGGTGCTCGACGCCGTACTCGTGGCCGTGCTCGCGGGCGGCGATCATGCGCGGCGGCGCGAGCGGCAGGTCGGCGTCGATCAGGTGGACCTCGCTCGACTGGTGGTCGTGGACGTCGATCAGGATGAACTTCTGCGACTGGGTCTGAGACAGCCCGACGTAGAAGCCGATGTCTTTTTCCTCGAGCACCAGCACGTCGTCCGCGGCCGGCGTGCCGACGGTGTGGCGGTAGACGAAAAGCGGGCGGTGGTTGTCGTCGATCTTGACGTAGAACAGCGTGCGGCCGTCGTTGGCCCACACCATCGAGCCGCGCGTGTCGGGGATCTCGTCGTTGAGATCGCGGCCGGTGGCGAGATCGCGGATGCGGATGGTGTAGAGCTCCGAGCCCTTGTCGTCGACGGCATAGGCGAGGAGCGCGTGGTCGGGGCTGTGGGTGCTGCCGCCGAGGTGCCAGTAGGGCTTGCCGCGCGCCTCGGCGTTGCCGTCGAGGATCACGGTCTCGTCGCCGCCGCCGCGACGGCGCCGGCGCAGCTCGGGGTACTGGCTGCCCTTGACGTAGCTCGAGTAGTAGTCGAAGGGCCCGTCGGGCGAAGGGACGGTGCTGTCGTCCTCCTTGAGCCGCGCCTTCATCTCCGAGAACAGCGCCGCCTGGAGGCCGGCGGTGCCGGCGAGCGCCTCGGCCGTATAGGCGTTCTCCGCCTCGAGATAGGCGCGGATCTCGGGGTCGAGCTTGCCGGGATCGCGCATCACCTCCTGCCAGTTGCCGGCGCGCAGCCAGGCGTAGTCGTCGACCAGCGTCACCCCGTGGCGCTCGGTGGTCGAGGGCCGTCGCGGGGCCGAGGGGCAGGTGGTCGCGGGGCGCGGTCTGTTGCCGGTCATGGCGTGTCGGTCATCCTGTTCGGGGCTCTGTCCGCCGCCGCTGGTCCCACAGGTGCCGCTCCGGTGCGGCGGACCTCACGCGGCGTGGCGCCCGGCGCCTCGGGGCGAGGCAGCGGCCGTGCCGCAGTTATCGCAGCCCGGCGCGCGGGAGGCCACCGCCAATCGGAAGAGGGGGCGTGGCCCGACGAGCCTCTACGGGCTCCGGGCCCGAACGTCGTCGCGGAAAGAAGGCCACAAGGTCGGGCGCGTCGATGACCGGTGAACGGGACGGAAACACAAGTGTAACTTGAGTCCCGTTCAGTCATTGCGGTCGCCGGCATGACTTGATCGACTAAAGTCGGTCGCGCCGCGGTTGTTAGGTATACATGGCCGCAGAGACCGTTCAACTGTTGACAGCTCGGCGGAGATGTTGTGTTAAAGCAGTCAATGCTTAAGTGATTTCGCATTTTCTCGATTTCGGCTTGGTCCGAGAACAGACTCGGGTCCCGACAGACGTTGCGGCACCTGACCAAGTCGAGGCGCCGGCTCGACTGCCGAAGATTGTGATCTGGCTCGAAAAGGACTGGATGCGCCGCGATGGAAGGACCCGATCCCATGGAAGAACTGCCCGCACCCGAGTTGGTCGAGCTGACGGCGCGGATCGTCTCCGCCTATGTCAGCAACAACACGGTCGTGGCCGGCGATCTGCCGCAGCTCATCAACGAGACCCACGCCGCGCTGTCGCGCGCCTCGGGCAAGTCGGCGATGCCGGATCGCGAGGAGAGCAAGCCCAAGGTGCCGGTCAAGAAGTCGGTGATGCCCGACTACATCATCTGTCTCGAGGACGGGAAGAAGTTCAAGTCGCTGAAGCGTCACCTCAGGACCCACTACAACCTTTCGCCGGAGGAGTACCGCGAGAAGTGGGGGCTGCCGCACGACTATCCGATGGTGGCGCCGAACTATGCCCAGGCGCGCTCCAGCCTGGCCAAGCGCATGGGCCTGGGACAACGCAAAAGCCG
>JAKAML010000003.1 GCA_021812845.1 Pseudomonadota bacterium | reverse complement strand
GCAAGGAGGTCGAGATCGAGACCAAGCAGAACATGCTGGCCGAGGGCTCGTTCTCCAAGGACAGCGAGCTGAAGGACGGCTATCCCGAGTTCACCTATGCCGTGCTGCAGAAGCTCGGCTGGGACAAGGATCTGTCCTCGGACGAGCTGGCGACGATCACGCGGATCGGCGGCAACGAGCCGGGCAAGGTGTCGTGGGCGACGGACCTGTCGGGCGGCATCCAGCGGATCGCCATCGCGCACGGCTGCGCGCCCTACGGCAACTCCAAGGCGCGGGCGGTGGCGTGGAACCTGCCGGATCCGGTGCCGACGCACCGCGAGCCGATCTACACGCCGCGCGTCGATCTTGTCGCCAAGTATCCGACGCGGCCCGACTTCAAGAGCTTCCGCGTGCCCAACATCGGCTTCACCGTGCAGAAGGCGGCGGTCGACAAGGGCATCGCCAAGGAGTTCCCGATCATCCTGTCCTCGGGCCGGCTGGTCGAGTACGAGGGCGGCGGCGAGGAGACGCGGTCCAACAAGTGGCTCGCCGAGCTGCAGCAGGACATGTTCGTCGAGATCAATCCCGCCGATGCCAGCTCGCGCGGCATCTCCGACGGCCAGTGGGTCTGGGTGTTCGGTCCGGAGTCGTCGTCCAAGGCCCGCGTCAAGGCGCTGGTCACGGAGCGGGTCGGCAAGGGTGTCGCCTGGATGCCGTTCCACTTCGGCGGCTGGTACCAGGGCGAGGACCAGCGCAAGAACTACCCCGCCGGCACCGATCCGGTGGTGCTCGGTGAATCGGTGAACACCGTGACGACCTACGGTTTCGACCCGGTGACGGCAATGCACGAAGGCAAGGTCACGCTCTGCCAGATCAAAGCGGCGTGACGGGAGGACAGCTCATGGCTCGAATGAAGTTCCTTTGTGACGCCGATCGTTGCATCGAGTGCAATGCCTGCGTCACGGCCTGCAAGAACGAGAATGAGGTGCCGTGGGGCATCAACCGTCGCCGCGTCGTCACGATCAACGACGGCAAGCCCGGCGAGCGGTCGGTGTCGATGGCCTGTATGCACTGCACCGACGCGCCCTGCGCGGCGGTGTGCCCGGTCGACTGCTTCTACACGACCGAGGACGCGGTGGTGCTCCACTCCAAGGAGCTCTGCATCGGCTGCGGCTACTGCTTCTACGCCTGTCCGTTCGGCGCGCCGCAGTATCCGAAGACCGGCAACTTCGGCAGCCGCGGCAAGATGGACAAGTGCACCTACTGCGCCGGCGGTCCGGAGGCCGACAACACCAAGGAGGAGCGCGTCGCCTACGGCGCCAACCGCCTCGCGGAGGGCAAGCTGCCGCTCTGCGCGGAGATGTGCTCCACCAAGGCGCTGCTTGCCGGTGACGGCGAGATCATCGCCCAGATCTACAAGGAGCGCGTGACCAAGCGCGGCTACGGCTCCGGCGCCTGGGGCTGGAAGACGGCCTACAAGGAGACGATCGCGACCTGACAGCGGTCACCTCGTCGCGCTGCCCATCGCGGCGCGGGAAGGCTTCGTGTCTTCCCGCGCCTCCAAGATCCGGCAAGATCCGGGCCAGAGATCCGGGGAGGAAACAACACCATGGCCTTCGTCACCATCCGCCGTGCCGCCGCCGCCGCCGTGATCGCGGTGCTGTGCGCCGTCGCGCATCCGAGCGCCGCCACGGCGCAAGGCAGCGTCAATCCGACGGCCAGCTCCGTCAAGGAGCAGCAGCTACTCGACGCGCTGAAGCCCGACCAGCGCCTCTCCGGTCGCGTCAGCATCCCCGATCCCGGCGCCTCGAGCCTGATCCAGCCGGAGGGTCGCCAGTTCCGTGCCGAGCGTGACCAGAACGCGCGCATCGGCGGGCTCGCCATCCTCGGAATGCTGGGGCTGCTCGTGCTGTTCTATGTCGTTCGCGGCAAGGTGCGGATGGACGGCGGACGCTCCGGCACCACGATCACCCGCTTCGGATTCGTCGAGCGGTTTACGCACTGGCTGACGGCCGTGTCGTTCCTGCTGCTCGGCCTGACCGGGCTCAACATCACCTTCGGCCGCGCACTGGTGCTGCCGCTGATCGGGCCGCAGGCGTTCACGAGCCTCAGCCAGGCCGGCAAGTTCGTGCACATCTACGTCAGCTTCGCGTTCGCGCTCGGCATCCTGCTCATGTTCCTGTTGTGGGTGAAGGACAACCTGCCGGCGCTGCGCGACATCCGCTGGTTCCTGCAGGGCGGCGGGCTGATCGGCCTCGGGCATCCGCCCGCCGATCGCTTCAATGCCGGCCAGAAGCTGATCTTCTGGTCGGTGGTGCTCGGAGGCGGGGCCATCGCCGTCACGGGCTACATCCTGATGTTCCCGTTCGCCTGGACCGACATCGCCGGGATGCAGTGGGCCAGCGTCTGGCACGGGCTCATCGGCGCGGTGCTGTTCGCCGTCATCCTCGCCCACATCTACATCGGATCGGTCGGCATGGAAGGCGCGATCGACGCCATGGGCTCGGGAGAGGTCGACGTCAACTGGGCCAAGGAGCATCATTCGATCTGGACCGAGCGCGAGCTCGGCAAGGCCGGCAAGGGCGCCGCGCCGGCGGAGTGACGCGCCGCCGGCCGTCGAAATCCCGAGCAATGCAGAGAGCGGGCCGCCGGAGCAATCCGGCGGCCCGATTTCGATGGCGGGGCTCGTAGACCTTCCTATCGAGGCGCCTGGCCTATCGAGGCGCCTGGCCTATCGAAGCGCCGGGCCTATCGTGGCGCCGGGGCCGCCAGGGCTTGCGCCGGAGCGGGCCCGGCCACCTCCGCGTGCGCCCATTCCTGCCCGGAGGCGGCCGACGAGGGGCACGCGCAATAAAGCCGGACCGTCGCCACGAGATCGGCCTCGTGCCGGCAAACCGCGGGACAGGGTGTGTGGGACGAGGTTGCGGGACGAGCGGACGGGGCGCGACCGGCGAGCCCAGGCGCTCACCACATGCAGCAATGCCGTCGAGGCCGGCTCGACGGAAGCCGCCGCCCGAGCCCGGCAAGTCACGCCGTCAGACGACGGTCAAGCTCACGGCCGCATTCAAGGGCGGGCCCCCGATCCGACGAACTTCGCCTCGGCCGTGCGCTGGTAGGTCTCGAGCACGATGGACGAGCCGAAGCCGATGCCGACGACGACCAGGACGGCGAGCAGAAAGGCTTTCATGGCGGCGCTTCCTCTGCGGTGGATCTTCGACCACTCGAAGTTAGATAAGCGTGTCGCGGCGGCCTCGTAAAGTTACATCTGTCGAATTATTTGCTAGGCATCGCCGTGCCGCGGTGGTGCCGGACCGGGGCCGTGCTGACGCCCGGCGCCGGCCGCGAGAAAGTCCCTTGCGGGCGGGCGCGTCGGGACGCGACAGGAGGGCTCACGGTGCCGACACCCGGCGATATCCTGGCCGCGCTGCGGGGGCTCGCTCCCGCGGCGGGGCGCGACCTCGCGGGGCTCGTGACCACGGCCGACATCGCGGTCGACGGCGGTCGCGTGTTCGTCACCATCCCGGTCGGTGCGGCGGTCGCCGAGACCGAGACGTGGGAACTCCTGCGCCGCACGGCCGAGCAGCGCCTCGCCGCCCTCCCGGGGGTGTCGAAGGCGCTCGTGACCTTGACCGCCGAACGGTCGCCGTCTGTCGACGTGCCCGGTCCGAAGGCACCGCCCGCGGCTCTTCCCCCCCAACCGCCTCGGCGGCCAACCGGCGAGCCGAAGCCGCCGAAATCGATCCCGGCGCTGGCCGGCGTCCGCTCCGTCGTCGCCGTCGCCTCGGGCAAGGGCGGGGTCGGCAAATCGACGACCGCCTGCAATCTCGCGCTGGCGCTCGCGGCGCGCGGCCTCGCCGTGGGCGTGCTCGACGCCGACATCTACGGTCCCTCGATGCCCAAGCTCTTCGGGCTCAAAGGCCAGCCGCGGATCGCCAGCGGCCGCACGCTGATCCCGCTCGAGGCCTACGGCTGCAAGGTGATGTCGATCGGCTTCGTCGTCGAGGCGGACAACGCCATGATCTGGCGCGGACCGATGGTCTCGTCCGCCATCACGCAGATGCTGCGCGACGTCGCGTGGGGCGCGCTCGACGTGCTCGTCGTCGACATGCCGCCCGGCACGGGCGACGCGCAATTGACACTCGCCCAGCAGACGCCGCTCTCGGGCGCGGTCGTCGTCTCGACGCCGCAGGATCTCTCGCTCATCGACGCGCGGCGCGGCATCGCCATGTTCCGCAACGTCGGCGTGCCGGTGTTCGGCATCGTCGAGAACATGAGCTATTTCGTCTGCGACGACTGCGGCAAGCGCCACCACATCTTCGCTCACGGCGGCGCGCGGTCCGAGGCTGAGAGACTCGGGGTGCCGTTCCTGGGCGAGGTTCCGCTCGATCCCTTGGTCCGCGAGCGCTCGGACGCCGGCCTGCCGATCGTCGTAACGGCGCCCGACGCCGCGGCCGCCAAGGCCTACGCGGCGATCGCTGCCGCGGTCGCCGCGGCGCTGATCGCGCGCTCCTGAGTGCGCGGTCGTCGCGCCGTCGATGTCGGTCGGTTCAAGCGCGTCGGAGCGATCGGCGAAGCGACGTGCCCGCACGTCGGTCAGGGGCCGCGCCGGATCCCCAGGCGGGTCGGCGGGCGGCGTCGCGTGATCCTGAAGCGGTCGCGCAATCGGGATGTGATGGTGCAGGTTCGAGGACGCTCCTCGAACCGAAACCCTCGCGCGCAGGGTTGGCGTGGCGGCTGCGCGCAGTTGTGTATGGTGCCCAGAAGAGGACTCGAACCTCCACGCCTCGCGGCGCTAGTACCTGAAACTAGTGCGTCTACCAATTCCGCCATCTGGGCCAGAGCGCACGGATTAGTGGTCGCGGGCGCAGTTGTCAATTGCGGCGCCGGCCCGGCCAAGGTCGGCTTCACACCCGCGGCGGGGACGTGTATTCCTCGGCCCTCGGGATACCGAGTTGGACGGAGGACGGTCGGGCACGATGAGCGCGGATCAGCAGCAGGGCGAGCTGGCGACGGTTTTCGGCGGTTCAGGGTTCGTCGGCCGCTACGTGGTCCGGGCGCTGGCGGCGCGCGGCTGGCGGGTACGGGCCGCGGTGCGGCGGCCCGATCTCGCGGGCCACCTGCAACCCATGGGCGCGGTCGGCCAGATCCACGCCGTACAGGCGAACCTGCGCTATCCCGCGTCGGTGCGCGCCGCCGTCGAGGGGGCCGCGGTCGTCGTCAATGCGGTCGGCATCCTGACCGGCCGCGGCCGGCAGACTTTCGATGCGGTCCACGTCGCGGGCGCGCGGGCGGCGGCGAAGGCCGCGCGCGAGGCCGGCGCGCGGCGCTTCGTCCACATCTCGGCCATCGGCGCGTCGGCGAAGTCGGCGGCCCGGTATGCGCGCTCCAAAGCCGAGGGCGAGGCGGCGGTGCTCGCGGAGTTCCCCGGAGCCGTCATCCTCCGGCCCTCGATCGTGTTCGGCCCCGAGGACGAGTTCTTCAACCGGTTCGCGGCGATGGCGCGGATGTCGCCGCTGCTGCCGCTGATCGGCGGCGGGCGCACCCGGTTCCAGCCGGTGTTCGTCGGCGACGTGGCGACCGCGGTGGCGAACGTGGCCGACGGCGCCGGCGCGGCGGGTAAGGTTTACGAGCTCGGCGGACCCGAGATCGCGACGTTCAAGGAGCTGCTCGATCGCACGCAGGCCTGGAGCGGCCGCGAGCGCGCCTATCTCCGGCTGCCGTTCGTCATCGCCAAGCTGCAGGCGCTCGTGACCGCGCCGTTGCCCAATGCGCTGCGTCCGGTCACGCTCGACCAGATCCGGATGCTCGAGCGTGACAACGTGGTTTCGGCCGAAGCCGCGGCCGAGCACCGCACTCTGGCCGGCCTCGGCGTCGGACAGCCGCACGCCGCCGGCGCGATCGTGCCGGCCTATCTCGGCCGGTTCCGACCGCGCGGCCAGTTCGCCGGCTATCGCGGCTGATCGGGGTCAGTCTGGCGCGCCGTCGCCGCCTTTCGCAGCCGCCCAGTCTCACTTTTGCCGGTCTTGTCGTTAACGGTCGCCGCGACGTCCGGCCCGGCGCGACGGGTCGAGAAAGCCGCCGACGGCGGCTTGTACGGACGGGGGACTTGTTGCAGTTTGCGCATCCGATTGCAGGATGCCAAGCTATGTCGCTGAGTTCTTGAGACTATCCGTCGCCGGAGGAGTTACGGCCGTTGGTTCAGCTCACGTCCTACTGGGAAGGCCCCGTCGGCTGGATGGAACGTCTCTGCGTGCGGTCGATGCGCCGCGCCGGCCACCCGCTGACGATCTACAGCTACCTTCCCGAGGCCCTCAGCAAGGAAGGGCTCGATGCGGACGTTGCCGACGCGCGCGAAATCGTTCCGGCGGAGCATCCGATCAATCGCTATCGCGAGGTCGGGCGCTATGCGCTGATGAGCAACCTGTTCCGGCTCGAGCTGCAGCGGCAGAGCCGCGGCATCTGGGTAGATCTCGACTGCCTGTTCCTGAAGCCGCTGATGCCGAAGTCACCCTACGTCTTCGGCAGGGTGGTCGGCCCCAAGCTCAACGGCGCCGTGCTCGGACTGCCGGCCGGCGCGCCGATGGTCGAGGACTACATGAGCGCCATCACCGCGGTGCCGCTCCGGACGCCGTGGGCGACGCCGCGGCGCCGGCTGTGGCGCAACCTCGAGATCCTGGCCGGCTACCCGATGCCGCCGCCGGCGGTGCAGACCAACATCGGGCCGCGGGCGCTCACCTATTTCGCCAGGAAGCACGGCGTGCATACGAACGCGGTGGCGCGCGACGTTTTCTATCCCGTCGGGACCACCGACGCCCACATCCTGGTCGATGCCGACGACCGCAAAGCGCGCGCGACGCTGACCGAGAACACGGTCATCGTGCATCTCTGGCACGGGCAGTTGAAGAAGGTCGACCTTCTGCGACCGACGCCGCCGACGACGAGCCTCGTCGGGCAGGCGATGCGGGAGAACGCGCTGGTCTGAGCCGCGCGCCATCGCGACGCGCTGGGGGCCGGGTGTCCGCTCTCAATCCTTGATCATCATGCGGCCGGCGCGGTCGGTCCGGTTCAACAGATAGTGCAGGCCGTGGCTCGCGAAATACTCGTCGACCGCCTGCTTGCTGCCGGCCCAGTGGCCGTAGTCGTCGAGGATCAGGACGCCGCCCGCGACCAGGCGGGGGAACAACACCTCCATCTCGGCCTTGGTCGAGGCGTACCAGTCGGTGTCGAGACGGAGCAGGGCGATGCGCCCGGGCAGGTGGTCGGTGTCGCGGAGTGTGTCCTCGACCTTGCCCTTGACGAAGCGGAGCCGCTCGCGCGGATAGCCGGTGCGGGCGACGTTGCGGGCGACCTCGTCGATCCCGGCGTCGCACCATGCCGCGCTGTCGTCGCCGGTTCTCGTGGCCAGCCACTTCTCGCCGGCGTGGCGTCCGTCCTTGAGCGAGACGTCCTCGGCGGTCGGCTTGCTCATGCCTTCGAAGGTGTCGAACAGCCAGATGTCGCGCGTCCGGACGCCGAGCTCGATCAGCGTCAAGGCCGCGGTCATGATCGAGCCGCCGCGCCAGACGCCACATTCGACGTAGTCGCCCTCGAGATTCCGGCCCTCGACGTAGCGCACCGCGCTGACGAGCGCCCACAACCGCTCCTGCGACGTCATGGTGAACTCGCGCACGCTCGCCATGTTGCGAAGGTCGGCGGCGGTGGCTTCCGGGAATCGCCGCTGGTCGGTCTGGCCGGGCCTCAGATCCCTGGCAAAGGTCTCGATCTTCTTGAGCAGTCGCTTCATGGCGCACCGTGGCGGTGGGGGGCGACCCTGGACGTGGTCCCGGGAGTGGTCGCCGGGTCGGACAATGCCCCGCGTCATAATCCGTCGACGCGCGGAGGTCGAGCCCCGTTCGCCGGCCCCGCGCCCGTTGAGCGTGGACGACCTGCCGGAGGGGGCGGCATACGAAAAGGCCAGGCTCCTTCGAGCCTGGCCTCGGACGGTGTCGATGTGCGCCGACTGTCTTGCGGCGGCGACCGCGGGGCACGTCTCGGGTGTGTCCCGAACGGCGAATTCGCCTTCCGCCGCCCGCCGTCAGTGCAGGCTCTGGATCTCGAGCTCGTCGCCGATGGCGTGGCCGACGGCGGCCTGCATGGTGTCGGTCAGCGCGATGGGCGTGCCGTCCGCCGCGTGCAGGGAATAGAGGTTGATGCCCTGCGGCAGACCTTCGACGGCGGGGAACATGCGCCGTGCCTCGTCGGAGGTCATAGTCTTGATGTAGGCGACCACGCCGCCGCCGAGATTGGCGAGATCCTGCGTGCTCATCACGCGCGCGATCGCTGCGGCCTCGCCGCGCGCCTTCGGGCGCTTGGATGTCGTTCTGGAGTTCATGACGCCACTCTCCTCTCGGTGCTAGAGGCCTGGGGCAGATCATTGGTGACGCCGGCGGCGGAATTCTGACCGCTGCTGGCCGACGAGACCCGACCCAGTATCGTTCGATTCAGTTGCTTTGGCTGTGTCCGCCGAAGCTCAAGGACGGGCAAATCGGCCCGTCGGCCCTGGTCCCGACCGCCCGGTCATTGCCGCACCTTTCGGTCGCCGATCTCGATCCGCCGGACGAGGCGCTCGGGCTCGTGGCGGACGAGGTCGACGGCCAGGAGACCGTTGGCAAGCTCGGCCGACCGCACCTCGATCCCGTCGGCGAGCACGAACGTGCGGCTGAACTGGCGGGCGGCGATGCCGCGGTAGATGAACTCGCGCGCGCCCTCGTCCTGCTGCTTGCCGCGGATCTGGAGCTGCTTGTCCTCGAGCGTGATCTCGAGCTGGTCGCGGGTGAAGCCGGCGACGGCGAGCGTGATGCGCAACCGCTCCGCCTGCCCGTCGGCCGCGGCGACGCGCTCGATGTTGTAGGGCGGATAGCCTTCGTTGGCGCTCTTGCCGGCGCGGTCGATCAGCCGCTCGATCTCCTCGAAACCCAGGAGCAGGGGGTTGGACAGAAGTCCGAGCCGTGTCATGTCTCAAGTCCTCGTGATAAGCGACTTTTCGTGTCTGCGGTGGCGCCGGCTCGTCCGCCGGCCCCGGCCGGCCCTGGGGTGGCGCCGGCATGGCATCGAAATGAGATATGGGGGGTCCGACCGCGGCTTCAAGCGGAAGGCCGCGGTCATCGGGCAGCCCCCAGGGCCAACCCAGGGCCAACCCAGGGCCAACCCAGGGTCGCCCCAAGGCCGCCCCAGTCTTGAGACGATGTCGTCGCGGGATTGCGACCGAGGCAAGGGCCGTGGGACCGGTCGCCGTAAGCCGCAGAGGAGATCGACATGGTTGACGGGCGAACGGTGGGCAGCGCGGCGCGACGGGTGATGCCCGCGGCCGGGGCGGCCATGCTGGCATACTTTCTGGCGACGGTCCCGAGCGGTGCTCCAGCCAACGCCCAGTATCCCGACGTCGAGCAGCATCAGCCGGCGCGCGGCGCGCCCGACGCCAACGACCCCGGCGCCCCCTCGCCTCCGACGCCGGCAGCGCCCGCAACGCCACCGGCTCCGGCGGCGGCAACGGCAAAGCCCGCGACCGTCGTGCTGACCGACGAGGAGAAGGCCGAGCGCGAGGGCCGACGGGTCTGCAAGGCCGCGATCTGCGCCGCATTCCACAACCGCAAGGCCGGGGCCGACGTCGCCTGCGCCGTCCTGAAATCGTTCCGCAAGGAGCAGCTCGACAAGCTGATGGCCAAGGCCAAGGCGTCGTGGCCCTGGGGCACGGTGCGCTGCGCCGCCGACGTGACGCTGAAGCGCGAGATGCTGGTGAAGGCGCTGACCGAGGACAAGGTCGAGGCCACCCTCGACAAGCACCTCGTGTCGTGCACCGTCGAGCGCGGCGCGGAGCCCGCCTCCGACATCAAGCTCGAGTTCGCGCCCAAGGTGACGTTCGAGAAGGGCAAGGCGGTCAAGGCGCAGGCGAACTGGGGCAAGCTCGAGGCGCCGACCCTGGTCAAAGCGGCGCTGTGGCCGGCGACCGCCTCCGACAACACGCTCAACGTGTTCGGCTCGACGCTGGTCGAGGACATCAACGATTTCATCGGCAACAAGTGCGAGGAGGTCCGCGCCGACTGGGAGGGGAAGTGACAGGGACGGCGGCGCAGGTGGCGACCGCCCGATGGCCCTGCAACGTAACAACATTTCATAAGTGCCCCTGATCCGAGGTGCACGAAAATACAATTGGCGGCGACGGCGGGGTCGAACTACATAAGATGCATCGAAGCCCCTGTGGGGTTCGAACAAACACGCAGGAGGAAAACATGAAGATCTGGAACAAGCCGTCGGTCAAGGAGCAGGGCGTGGGCCTCGAGGTCACGAGCTACCTGCCGGCCGAGATCGACGTGATCTGAAGCCGATCCGCTCCTCGAACGGAGCGTCGATCAACGGCAGTCGGGCTCGCCCGGCTGCCGTTTTCGTTTTCGAGATCCAGTCGTCGGCACCGGCAGGCTCAGGTCTCCGATGCGAGCTCCTCGCGCAACATCTCGAGCTCGAGCCAGGTCGTCTCGGCCGTCGAGAGCTCGGCCGTCGCGGCGGCATGGCGGGCGGTCGCGCTATCGAACGCCGCGCGGTCGCGGGTGAACAGCGCCGGATCGGCGAGCCGCGCGTCGAGTGCCCCGATCTCCGTCTCGAGCGCGGCGATACGCGCCGGCAGCGTCTCGAGCGCGTGCTTCTCCTTGAACGACAGCTTGCGCCTGGCGGCCTGCGGAGAGCCCGACTCCGCAGGACGCGGGGGAGCGGCGGCGGGACGGTCGGGTGCACGTCCGGTCGCCATGGTCGGCCGACCCGCGCCCCGCTTCTGCGCCAGCATGTCCGAATAGCCGCCCGCGTACTCGGTCCAGGTGCCGTCGCCGTTCGACGCCACGACGCTCGTCACCACGCGGTCGAGGAAGTCGCGGTCGTGGCTGACGACGAGCACGGTGCCCGGGTAGTCGGCGACCAGCTCCTGCAGGAGATCGAGCGTCTCGAGATCGAGATCGTTGGTCGGCTCGTCGAGAACGAGCAGGTTGGAGGGCTTGGCGAGGGCGCGGGCGAGCACGACCCGCGCCCGCTCGCCGCCCGACAGCACCGACAGCGGCGAGCGAGTCTGCTCGGGCTTGAACAGGAAGTCCTTCATGTAGCTCGCGACGTGCCGCGCCTTGCCGTTCACGATCACCTGGTCGCCGCGGCCGCCGGTCAAGGCGTCGGCCACCGTCCAGCGGTCGTCGAGCTCGTCGCGGCGCTGGTCGAGGGAGACCATCTCGAGGTTGGTGCCGAGCCGCACCGTGCCGGCGTCGGGCGCGAGCGCGCCGGTCACGAGCTTCAACAGCGTGGTCTTGCCGGCGCCGTTGGGGCCGACGACGCCGAGCCGGTCGCCGCGCTCGATCCTGAGCGTGAGTTCGCGCACGACGGGGGTGCCGCCATAGCCCTTGGAGGCGCCCTTCAGCTCGGCGACCAGACGGCCCGAAAGGCCGCCCTCGCTCGCGGCGAGCGTCACGTTGCCCTCGACGCGGCGGCGCTCCCGCCGCGCCGTGCGCAGGTCGGCGAGCTCGCGCACGCGGCGGACGTTACGCTTGCGCCGCGCGGTGACGCCGCCGTGCATCCACTCCTTTTCGCGCTCGATCTTGCGGTCGAGCTTGTGGCTGGCCAGCTCCTCCTGCTCGATCAGCTCGTCGCGCCACGCCTCGAAGTGCTCGAAGCCGCGGTCGAGGCGGCGCGTCGCTCCGCGGTCGAGCCAGAGCGTTGCGCGCGACAGCGTCTCGAGCAGGCGCCGGTCGTGGGAGATCATGACAATCGCCGCGCGGGTGCGGCCGAGCCCCGTCTCCAGCCACTCGATGGCGGCGAGGTCGAGGTGATTGGTCGGCTCGTCGAGCAGCAGCACGTCGGGGCGCGCGGCGAGCGCGCGCGCGAGCGCCATCCGGCGGGCCTCGCCGCCCGACAGGCGTGCCGGATGCTCGTCGCCGCGGAGGCCGAGATCCTCGAGCATCCGTCGCGCCGCGAACGGGTCGTCCGTGGGGCCGAGGCCCGCCTCGACGTAGGCGAGCGCGGTCTCGAAGCCCGAGAGGTCGGGCTCCTGAGGCAGGTAGCGGACCGCGGCGCCCGGGTGGGCGAAGCGCTCGCCGCGATCGGGCTCGACGAGGCCGGCGAGGATCTTGAGAAGCGTCGACTTTCCCGAGCCGTTGCGGCCGACGAGGCAGATGCGGTCGCCGGCCACGACCGAGACCTCCGCACCGACGAGTAGCGGGGTGCCGCCGAAGGTCAGGTGGATGTCGCTCAGCGCGAGCAGCGGCGGGGCCATGGCGGGGTCCGTCGGGTCTCAATCCGGCATCCGGCACGGGACGGGATCGGTCGCGGCCGTGGCGGCATCGTGCGGGCAAAGGTTCGGCCGGGGGCGGCCAGACGCGCCGCAATGCTCGGCGCTCAGGTGCGCGCGGCGGGCGAGGGGACGGCCGGCGAGGGGTAGGATGGTGGAGCCAAGCGGGATCGAACCGCTGACCTCTTGCATGCCATGCAAGCGCTCTCCCAGCTGAGCTATGGCCCCATTCCTTGGGATCGTCACGGGATCGCAGGGCCGGCCCCAGGCGCGGACCCCGCAAGTCGGGAGTGATTAGGCGCTTCGCCGCAAAACTTCAAGCGCCTTGTTGTGCATCGCGTACCGCTCGCGAGTGGGCGGGTCTCGATGGCCGCGCCGGACGGAGGCTTGACGCGGGGTGCTTGCCGCTCCGGGCCAAGGCCCGACGCGGGGTGCTGCCGCTCCGGGCCGAGGCCCGACGCGGGGTGCTGCCGCTCCGGGCCGAGGCCCGACGCGGGGTGCTGCCGCTCCGGGCCGAGGCCCGACGCGGTGCGGGGCATGTGGGAGGGCTCAGACCTCCTCCTCGCCCTCCTCGCCGACGCCGATGATGCCGGAGACGTCGCCGCCGTCCTCCTCCTCCTCGAGGAAGGTCTCGTCCTCGGCGTCGGCCACGGGCTCCTCGGCCTCGATGTCGGCCAAGGCCTCCTCGCCCTCCACCGCCGGCAACTCGCCGGCGTCGGCGGCGTCCGCCGGCTCGACCTTCTTCGGCTTGCGCGGGGCCTTGGCCTCCGCCTCGGCGGCGGCGGCCGCGGCCGGGTTCGACGCAATCTCGTAGATCGAGCCGCAGATCGGGCAGACGATCGGATCGCGATTGAGATCGTAGAAGCGCGACCCGCACTCGTCGCTCTGGCAGGTGCGCTTGGTGCCGCGCGCGGCTTTGGTGGCCATGGATCGAGCCTTCGCAATGGAATTGGGAGGCGAGCGGTCTGCCACAGGCGGTTCCGGCTGTCAAAAGGGATTATCGCAGCGTCATCCTGGCGCGGCCCGTGTCCCGCCCGAAGGCGGTGGCCGACGTTGACAGCCGTGGGGGGCGTCGGCTCAATGCCGCGCACATCGAAACCCCCGCGGTCTCCGCCGTCGGGAGCTCCGGAAGCCACCCGTTGTCCAGCCCCCATTCGACGCCCCGTCCGCTGTCGTCCTCCCGCTGCGGCCCGCTTGCCGGCACCCTTCGGGTTCCGGGTGACAAGTCGATCTCGCACCGGGCGCTGATCTTCGGCGCGCTCGCGACCGGGGTGACGCGGATCAGGGGGCTGCTCGAGGCCGAGGACGTCGTCAACACGGCGAAGGCCGTCACCCTGCTCGGCGCGCCGGCGGAGAAGATCGGCGACACCTGGGTGGTCAAGGGCCGCGGCGTGGGCGGGCTGAGGCAGCCCGGCGCTGCGCTCGACTTCGGCAACTCCGGCACCGGGACGCGGCTGATGATGGGCGTCGTCGCCGGCCACCCGATCGAGGTCCGGATGACGGGCGACGCCTCGCTCACACGGCGGCCGATGCGGCGCGTGCTCGGGCCATTGAAGTCCATGGGGCTTGCGACCGTCGAAGACAAGGAGACGCTGCCATTGACCGTGCGCGGCACGGGACAGCTGGTGCCGATCGTCTACGAGCTGCCGGTGCCTTCGGCGCAGGTCAAGAGCGCGATTCTGATTGCCGGGCTGCACGCCGCGGGCGAGACGACGGTGATCGAGACGGAAGCGACGCGCGACCACACCGAGCGGATGTTGCGCTACTTCGGCGCCGAGGTCCGGACCGAGGTCAAGGGCGGCAAGAACAACATCACGGTCGAGGGCGAGGCCGAGTTGACGGGCCGCGACGTGACGGTGCCGGGCGATCCGTCGTCAGCGGCGTTCCTGGCGTGTGCGGCGCTGCTGGTCCCTGGCTCCGACGTGACCATCGCCGGCGTGCTCGTCAACGAGACCCGGACCGGTCTCTACACGACGCTCGAGGAAATGGGCGGCGACGTCACGTTCCTGAATGCGCGCGAGGAGGGCGGGGAGCCGATCGCCGACATCCGCGTCCGCCATTCACGGCTGAAGGGCGTGACAGTGCCGGCCCAACGGGCGCCGTCGATGATCGACGAGTATCCGGTGCTGGCGTGCGTGGCCGCATTTGCCGAAGGCGATACGCGGATGGACGGTCTCGCCGAGCTGAAAGTGAAGGAGAGCGACCGTCTCGCCGCCACCGCCGCGGGGCTCGCCGCCAATGGTGTGAAAGCGACGGTCGAGGGCGATACGCTCGTCGTCCACGGCAACGGCGAGGTGCCGGGCGGCGGCACGGTCGCGACCCATCTCGATCACCGCATCGCGATGGCGTTCCTGACCATGGGTCTGGCGTCGGAAAAGCCGGTCACGGTCGACGACACCACGATGATCGCAACGAGCTTCCCCGAGTTCCGCGGGCTGATGGAAAAGCTCGGGGCAAGGTATCGATGAGCCGGATGCGCGGAATGATCATCGCCATCGACGGGCCGGCGGCCTCGGGGAAGGGAACCATCGCCAAGCTCGTGGCCGAGCATTTCGGATTCCACTGTCTCGATACGGGGCTGCTCTATCGGGCGGTGGCGCGCGACGTCGAGAGGGCGGGGTTCCGGCTCGAGGACACCTGGGCGGCGGTCTCCTATGCCCGCGGGCTCGATGCGGCGACGCTCGACGATCCGGCGCTGCGGGGTGCGGAGGCCGGCGACCGGGCCTCGGTCGTCGCGAAGATCCCCGAGGTGCGGCGGGCGCTGCTCAAGTACCAGCGGGCGTTCGCCGAGCGGCCGCCGGGCGCGGTGCTCGACGGGCGCGACATCGGCACCGTGGTGTGCCCGGACGCCGACGCCAAGCTGTTCGTCACCGCCACCGCCGAGGTGCGCGCTGAACGGCGTTTTTCCGAGCTGCGGGCGCGCGGCGACACAACGACCGGCTACGCGGCGGTGCTGGCCGCCATCCGCGAGCGGGACGCGCGCGACTCGGGGCGCGCCGACGCGCCCATGAAAATGGCGGCCGATGCGGACTTGCTGGACACCACGCAGTTGGGTATAGAAGCCGCATTCGACGCCGCTGTCGGATTGATCAAGAGGAAGATCGGCCAACAGGGTGCGGCCTGATCCGGTCCCGTCGAGGGAGCCGGACCGGCGCGCGGCCCAAATCGCGTTGGCAGGGCCGAGGCCCATCGCAGCGGGCAGAACCCGATCACTTCGCGCAACTCGCGCGTCCGTTCCGGCCCCGGCCGGCGGTCGCGCGTGCGTTCGACGTGAACATGCGTCGTTCATGCAGAATGCCGACATGAAGGTCCGCTCGGCATGAACATGCGCCCGACGTGAACACACCCGATGTGAACAAGACCATTGCAGCCACAACCGCGCCCGCGATCGCCGCGGCGCCCCAACCATCGCTCAAGGAGCCCGAATGCCGACCCAGACCAGCAACGAGATGAACCCCTCGCGTGACGACTTCGCCGCCATGCTCGCCGAGAGCCTCGCCAAGGACGACGTGTTCGAGGGGCAGGTGGTCAAGGGCAAGGTGGTCGGCATCGAGAAGGATCTCGCCGTCATCGACGTCGGGCTGAAGATGGAAGGCCGGGTGGCGCTGAAGGAGTTCGGCATCGGCGGCAAGCCCGGCGAGATCAAGGTCGGCGACACGGTCGAGGTCTATCTCGAGCGCGTCGAGAACGCGCTCGGCGAGGCGGTGCTGAGCCGCGAGAAGGCCAAGCGCGAGGAGAGCTGGACCCGCCTCGAGAAGCAGTTCGAG
>JAKAML010000275.1 GCA_021812845.1 Pseudomonadota bacterium | reverse complement strand
CGCCCCCTTCGAGATCTCGTCGCCGGCGGCGACCGCGAGCCGCGCGACCCGCCCGGTGATCGGCGCCCGCAGATCCGCCGCGCCGTCGTCGGACCCCTCGCCCGCGGCCCGTCGCGCCCAGCGCACCTCGACCTGATGCCCGCGGTCGAGCACCAGGGCGCGCAGATTCTCGGGATCGTAGACCGCGGTCCCGGCCGTTGCGACGGGATTTGTCGGCCGATCCACACCGTCGAGCGCGACCTGCCAGCGCCCTTCGGCGAAGCCGCCGGTCTCGACCTCGACCGTCTCGCCGGCGGCGAGCACGGTCCGCCGCACCCGGCGCACGCCGCCGAGCTGGAAGCCGTCCGTTGCGTCCCACGGCGAGCGGCCGTCGCCGGCGCGTTCGGAGGCCCCGCGCTCGGCGTCGAGCAGGAGGCCGACGCCGCGGGCCACGGCCGAGCGGATGTCGGCGGGCGGGCGGGTCAGCGCGGCGGCGTCGCGCCCGATGAGCCCGGTGCCGAGCCGGCCCTGGCGCACCTCGGGATGGCGCAGCAGCGCGGCGAGGAAGGCGAGGTTCGACGGCACGCCGAGCACGACCGCCTCGTCGAGCCAGGCCGCGAGACGCTGGCGCGCGCTGTCGCGGTCCGTGGCATGGGCGACCGCCTTGGCGATCAGACTGTCGTAGTCGGGCGGCACGCGATCGCCGTCCGCGAAGCCGCCGTCGATGCGGAGGCCGTCGGCGGTGGGCCAGTGGAGCGTCACGATCCGCCCGGCGCCGGGGGCGAAGTCGCGGGCCGGATCCTCGGCGCAGACCCGCGCCTCGATGGCGTGGCCGTCGCGGCGGATCTCGGGCTGCGCGAGGGGCAGCGGCTCGCCGGCCGCGACGCGGATCTGCCATTCGACGAGATCGAGGCCGGTGATCGCCTCCGTCACCGGATGCTCGACCTGGAGCCGCGCGTTGGCCTCGATGAAGTAGAACGGCGCGCCGGGCGCCAGCGTCCCGCCCTCGACCAGGAACTCGACGGTGCCGGCGCCGCGATAGCCGGCGGCGCGCGCGAGCCGGACCGCGGCGTCCGTCAGCCGCGCCCTGAGGCCGTCGCTCATGCCCGGCGCCGGCGCCTCCTCGATCACCTTCTGGTGCCGGCGCTGCAGCGAGCACTCGCGCTCGAAGAGGTGGACCACGTTGCCGTGAGCGTCGCCGAACACCTGCACCTCGACGTGGCGCGGATCGTCGATCGCCCGCTCGAGCAGCAGGCGGCCGTCGCCGAAGGCGGCCTCGGCCTCGCGCCGGGCGCCGTCGAGGGCCGCCGCGAGCTCGTCGCTGCGCGTCACCCGCCGCATTCCGCGGCCGCCGCCGCCCGCCGACGCCTTGACCATCAGCGGAAAGCCTACTTTCTCCGCCTCCACGGCCAGAAGCGCGAGATCGGCGGTCGCCGCCACGGTCCCCGTCACCACGGGAACGCCTTCGCGCAATGCCAGCGCCTTGGCCGCCGCCTTGTCGCCAAGGAGCCGCATCGCCGCCGGCGGCGGGCCGACGAACGTCACGCTCGCGGCGGCGCAGGCCTCGGCGAGATCCGCGCTCTCGGCCAGGAACCCGTAGCCCGGATGCAGCATCGTGGCGCCGTGCGCCGTGGCGGCGGCGAGGAGCCGGCGCACGTCGAGGTAGCTCTC
The DNA here is from genome assembly GCA_021812845.1 of Pseudomonadota bacterium. GTDB lineage: Bacteria > Pseudomonadota > Alphaproteobacteria > Rhizobiales > Hyphomicrobiaceae > JAKAML01. The sequence continues at coordinate 1,901 of JAKAML010000275.1, read as the reverse complement.
GGCCGCCGGCGCCGGTCCGATCCGGACCCGCTCGTCGGCCTCGCGCACATGGCGCGCGGAGGCGTCGGCGTCGGAATGGACGGCGACCGTCGCGATCCCGAGCCGGCGCGCGGTGCCTATGATCCGGCAGGCGATCTCGCCGCGGTTGGCGACGAGCAGCTTCGACGGCAGGCGGCGCGGCATGGGGCTCGTCCGTGGGTCCACGGCACGCCCGCCGACCCGCGGTCGCGCCGCCCCCTTCTTAGCCGCTGGCAGCGGCGCGGGCGAGCCCGGATGCACGGCGTCGCCGGTCAGCGTGGCTCAGCCACGCGGCGCGGACGGGCACTGGCCGCGCTCATGCCCTGCAGCGCGCGATGGAGCGGGATCGGCGGCCGGCCGGTCAGGATCTGCAGCTTGTCGAAGGCGGTCGGATGGCCGGCATAGAAGCGCTCGATCAAGGGCAGCGGCAGGCGATAGAAGCGCTGCATGATGTCGCGCCGCTCCTCGGGCCGCGCCGAGATGAACAGCATCCGGTTGAGGAGGCGGAAGAACGCCTGGCGCTCCCACGACGCGACGCCGAGCGCACGCACCTCGCGCGCGGCCGCCGCCGTGGTCAGGACCGGCAGGCGTGCGATCAGGTCGGCGGTTTCGGCCGCCAGCGGCAGGGAGTATCCGGTCGTCTGATGGAACAGTCCGGCCCGCATCCCGCTGCGCGCGCCGTCCGCCGTGGCCGCCGGCCAGAACGCCTCGATCGAGCCGTCGAGCGCGATCGGCAGCACGCCCGTCTCCTCGCGCACGACCGTCGCGACGCCCCACCCCGCCCGCTCGGCGTAGTCCGTCACCCTCCGCGCCGCCGCCGCGGCGTCGAGTGCCGGACCGTCGGCATAGAAGGTGTCCTCGATCAGGACGTGGCGATCACCGTAGGGCAGGCAGTAGACGAAGCGGTAGCCGTCGATCTGCTCGACGCACGCATCCATGATGACCGGATGCGCGAGGCCGTGCGGCCGGGCGGTCTCGACCTCGAGGCCAACGAACTTCTGGTAGCCGAATGCGACGCCCGCGACGCGATCGAGACCGCGGCCGTCGATGACGCAAGGAGCCGCGATCCGCTGACCGCCGGCGAGGACGACGGCCTCCTCTTCGACCGTCACCACCTTGCGTCCGAGCGCGAGCGTGATCCCGCCGAGGCCGGCGACGTGGCGGTGCACGTCGGGCGAGGCGATCGAGCGGTAGCCGGTCGGCAGGTAGCGGGTGAACCCGGGAAAGCGCACCTCCTGCGCGGCCCAGGCATGGCCGACGATCGGGGACAGCCAGCGGTCGCGGGCCTCGGGGACGTCGCTCGCGTGGAACGACCAGGTGTGGTTGCCGCCGAGCCGCTGGCCGGCCTCGACGACGAGCACCGAGAGGCCGGGCCGCACGGCGGCGAGGCGCATGGCGGCGAGGCTGTTGGCGAGGCCGCCGCCGACGAGGATGACGTCGAAACCGGACATGTGCCCTCGCCTCCGCCTGCTGTCCTCTGTCCTCGCATCCGACGGCCCGCGGGCGTCCACGGCCGGCAACCGGCAATGTACACTTTAATTGACGATTGATAATGTCCAACGTGCACGCACCTGCCGCACCCGACCGACGAAGGGAGTTGGCGCATGGCAATATTCAAGGTCTTTCTCGCCGTGCACGTCGCCACCGGCGCGATCGGCCTCGTGGCGCTGTGGGTGCCGCTGCTTGGCCGCAAGGGCAGCCCGCTGCACAAGACCTGGGGCCGCGTCTTCGCCTATGCGCTGCTGGTCACGAATGTGTGCGCCGTCGGCATGAGCGTCCTGACCCTCCACGCCCCGGCCGAGACCCATCCCCACATCGCCGACGTGGTGCTGATCGAGAGCCTGTTCGGCTGGATGATGCTCTATCTGTCGCTGTTCACGGCG
>JAKAML010000274.1 GCA_021812845.1 Pseudomonadota bacterium | reverse complement strand
GCCAGCAGCATCAGCATCATCAGGATCCAGAGCGCGAAACTCTGCTGCGAACGTTCGGTCATGACGGCCTCCATCACGCGAGATGGGCACCAGATGAGACCAAAGTCTAATCCAGTCCGCGCCGACATGGAAGCAGCGTTCACCTTCGTCGGCCGGATTATTTTCTGCAGCCGCGACCCGCCCGCTTGACCGTCACCGCGACGCGTCGGCGAGCGCCCAGTCGTAGTCGTACTCGGCGAACTCCGTCACGCCGGCGAGACGGCCCGCGACCTCCGCGCCGCCGACGGCCGCCATGTGCTGGATGACGCCGGCCGTGCCGCCGAAGTCCGCCGCATACCAGTCGAAGAGGCTCGACGCCTTGGCCTTGCCCCCGGCGACCGTGAGCGCGCGCGGATGACGCACGAAGGCCGCCGCGGCCGCCGCCATCTGACGTTCGAGCTTGGCGCCGGTGATCGCCTCCGGCAGCAGGTTCGGGCAGCCGATCGACAGGCAGTTCAGGAGATAGTGCCCGCGCGGCTCGCGCGACATCAGCGCCGGCCGCAGCACCTTGCCGGCGATGTCGTCGAGGCTCAGCCGCTGCCCCGCCACCGAGGCGAGCCGGGCCTTCCACGGCCCGTCCTGGACCTCGCCCGACGGATCGGCGAGGCGCACCGCCTTGATCGAAGCGATCGGATAGTGCTCGAGCGCGACGTCGAGCGTCAGCGCGTTATAGAGGTTGATGAAATAGGCCGCGTGCTCGGCCGGGCCCAGGGTCGCGGGCGAGCGCCGCTGCAGCGCCAAGAGGTAGCGCTTCAGCTCGTCGAGCCCTTCGGCGCGGAAGCGCGCGTAGTCGACGCGATTGATGCCGTCGGCCCCCACCCTGACATAGGCCTTGAGCAGCCGGTCGAGCGGGGCGTGGTCGACCGTCTCCGAGGATCCGGGTGCAGCCGGGATCAACGGCGCAGCCTCGCGCGCCGCTACCCCCGCGACCGCTCCGAGAACCGCCGTGATCGCGGCCAGCACGACCGCCAGACCCCGCTGGGCATCGCGCCTGAAGTGCGATTGCCGCCCGGCGAGCCATCCGTTAGCGTCGTTCCACCGCCTCACGGCGATCCGTCCTGCCAGCCGCCGAACAACGAGACCGATCCGGGCCATGCACGTCAATCCCTATGCTCAGAACCTCGAAAAGACCCGTGCCAACCACCAGCCGCTGACGCCGCTCACCCTGCTCGAGCGCGCAGCCATGGTGTGGCCGGACAAGACCGCCGTCATCCACGGCACGCAGCGCCGGAGCTACGCCGAGTTCTACGCCCGCTGCCGGCGGCTCGCCGCGGCCCTCGCTATGCGTTACGTCGGTCCCGGCGATACCGTTACGGTGATGCTGCCCAACACCCCGGTGATGCTCGAGGCGCACTTCGGCGTGCCGATGACGGGCGCGGTGCTGCACGCGCTGAACACCCGCCTCGACGCGCCGATCATCGCCTTTCAGCTCGACCACGCCAACACCAAGGTTCTGATCTGCGACCGCGAGTTCGCCCCCGTCATGCGCGAGGCGCTGGCGCAGGCCAAGGTCAAGCCGCTCGTCATCGACTACGACGACCGCGAGTTTCCGCAGTCGAACGAGCGGCTGTCCTACCTCGACTACGAGGAGTTCGTCGCGAAAGGCAACGCCGATTTCGCGTGGCGGATGCCGGACGACGAATGGGACGCGATCGCGCTCAACTATACTTCGGGCACCACGGGCAACCCGAAGGGTGTCGTCTATCACCACCGCGGCGCGGCGCTCATGTGCTACGCCAACGCCGTCTCCGCGGGGCTCGGCCGGCAGCCGGTCTATCTGTGGACGCTGCCGATGTTCCACTGCAACGGCTGGTGCTTCCCGTGGACGATCACCGCCCTCGGCGGCACTCACGTCTGCCTCCGCTGGGTGCGGCCGAAGGCCATGTACGACCTCATCGCCGATCACAGCGTCACCCATCTCTGCGGCGCGCCGATCGTCATGTCGACGCTGCTCAACGCGCCCGAGGGCGAGAAGCGGCCGATTGCGCACAAGGTCGAGTTCGTCACCGCGGGCGCGCCGCCGCCGGCGGCCGTCCTCGGCAAGATGCTGGAGGCGGGCTTCAACGTCACCCACGTCTACGGGCTGACGGAGACCTACGGCCCGGCGGTCGTCAACGCCTGGAAGGACGAGTGGGACACGCTCGACGGACCCGAGAAGGCGGCGCTCAAGTCGCGTCAGGGCGTGCGCTATCCCGCGCTCGAGGATCTGACGGTGATGAACCCCGAGACGATGACGCGCGTGCCCGCCGACGGCCAGACGCTGGGCGAGGTCATGTTCCGCGGCAACATCGTCATGAAGGGCTACCTCAAGAACCCCAAGGCTACCGACGAGAGCTTTGCCGGGGGCTGGTTCCATTCGGGCGACCTCGCCGTGCTGCATCCCGACGGCTACATCCAGTTGAAGGACCGCTCCAAGGACATCATCATCTCGGGCGGCGAGAACATCTCCTCGATCGAGGTCGAGGACGTGCTCTACAAGCACCCTGCCGTGCTCGCCTGCGGGGTGGTGGCGAAGGCCGACGAGAAGTGGGGCGAGACGCCGTGCGCGTTCGTCGAGCTTCGCCCCGGCACGACGGCGACCGCCGAGGAGATCATCGCCTGGACACAGCAGCATCTCGCCAAGTTCAAGTGTCCGCGCCACGTCGTGTTCACCGAGATCCCCAAGACGTCGACCGGCAAGATCCAGAAGTTCAAGCTGCGCGAGATGACGAAGGACGGCTGACCGCGGCGCGATCGCGTCCGGGCGGCCAGGGGGCAGGCCGGTTGACCGCCGGTTGACCGCCGGGTTGACCGTCGGATCCATGCGTATACAAACGGACCCATGACCCAACTCGAGCCATGGACCTCGCGCCCGTCCGCCGTCGCCACGGTCCTCGTGGTGGCGCTCCTTGCCGGCTTTCTGCCACCCCAGCGCGCGACGGCCGCCCCGGCCGAGCCGCCGCAGGGCATCGCCGAGATCCGCCAGCGGGTGCTGTCCGCCGATCCCGAGCGCCTCGCGCGGCTCGGCCGCCACCTCGTGGCCGGCATCGACGACATGGCCGAGGTCCGCCGACTGATCGAGGCGCGCGCCATAGCCGGTGTCTTCGTCACGCGGAAGAACCTCGAGGGACGCACGGCCCGGGCGATCCGCGCCGAGGTCGACGGCTTGCAGGCGCTGCGCCGCGCCAGCGGACTGCCGCCCCTGTGGATCGCCGCCGACCAGGAAGGCGGGACGGTGCAGCGGCTGTCGCCGCCCGTGCCGCGCCAGCCGCCGCTGTCACGCATCGTCGCGTCCACGCCAATCCCGGTCGAGCGCAAGGCGGCGATCCTGGACTACGCCACGCGGCAGGGACGGGCGCTGACCGGCCTCGGCGTCAACGTCAACTTCGCTCCGGTCGTCGATCTCGACCACGGCGTCCGCGACCGCCGGGACGCCAACACGCGCATCTGGCGGCGCGTGCTGGCCAGGGACGCCTTGGCTGTCGCCGAGGCCGCGAGCTGGTACTGCGACGGCCTGCGCGAGGCGGGCGTCACCTGCACCCGCAAGCACTTCCCCGGA
>JAKAML010000002.1 GCA_021812845.1 Pseudomonadota bacterium | reverse complement strand
TTGCCGCAATGGTGCTGAAAGTCGCCGGCCGTCTGAAGGCCGGCGAGTCGGTCTTCGTACCGGCGGCAACTGGCGGCATCGGGTATCTCGCCGTCCAGCTCGCGCAGCTCTTCGGCGCCGGCCGGGTGCTGGGCGCGGCCAGCAGTGAGTCGAAGCGGGCGCAGGTTGCCGAATTGGGAGCGATCCCCATCGACTACACGAAAGAGGGATGGCCGCAGGAAGTCATTGCCAGGAACGGCGGCAAGGGAGCGACGGGGCCGACGGGCGGTCTTTGAGGTTAACGCAGGCAGAGGGCGTAGACGCCGAGGATGTCCCGGGTCATGCCGGCGACGGTGTAGCGCGCGGCGACGGCGGCGTTGAGCCGCCGCGCCCGGGCGTCGATCTCGGCCGGGTCGTCGATCGCCTCCAGCATCGCCGCCGCCAGCGCCGCAGCGTCCCCGGCCGGCAGCATCGGCTGGGCGGTGCCTTCGAGGATCTCCGGAATGCCGCCGACACCGGTGGTGATGAGCGGGATGCCGGCCGCGCCGGCCTCGAGCACGATGTAGGGGAAGCTCTCCGCGCGCGAGGGCACGACGAGGATGCGGCCGCGGCGGAACGCATCGCGGGCCGGCAGCGCGCCCGGGAACGACACGCGATCGCCGAGGCCGAGGTCGCGGGCCAGCGATGCGAGGGCGGCCGCGTCCGGGCCGGCGCCGACGATCGTGGCGCTGACCGGCCGGCGGCCGGCGATCGCCTCGAGGGCACGGAGCAGCACGTCGACCCCTTTGAGCTCGCGCAGCTCGCCGACGAACAGGAAGTCGGTGGCGTCCGCGGCCGGAGCGTGCGGCTCGAAGTCGGCCGGCTGCAGGCCGTTCGGCACCACGCGGGAGCGCCCGCCGCCAGGGCCGACCCGCTCCTCGAACACCCGCGCCGCGTAGGCGCTTTCGAACAGGATTGCGTCCGTGAATCGGTGCAGCACCTTCTCCAGGCCGAGAAAGATGCGGCCCTCGAGCGAGCCGGGAGCGTAGTTCAGGCTGCCGCCGTGCGGCGTGTAGAATGTGGCGAGGCGGCGGCCGCGGGCCTTGATCGCCCGTCCGGCGAGCCGCGCGTAGGCGCCGCCCTTGGCGCCGTGCCCGTGCAGGACGTCGACATCGAGGCGGGTGGCGAGGGCCGTGGCGAAGCGCACCGCCTGCACGTCGCCGGGCCCCGGCTGGCGGGCCATGGGCGTGCGGGTGATGCCGAGCGCCAGCGCGGGACGCAGCGCCTCGAGGCGCGCCTCGGTGAGGCGGTCGCTCGAGGCGGCGTCGGCCAGGAGTCCGACCGCGTGGCCGCGCGCCGACTGCTCGCGGGCGAGATCGACGACGTGCCGGAACAGGCCGCCGACCGGCGCCCGGAGACAATGCAGGATGCGGAACGGGCGGTCGGTCGCGGGCGCCGGCGGGCGGATCGCTCCGGGCGCGGCGACGTGCATCAGAACATCCGCTCGAAGACGAAGACGGTGTCGCCCGGCTTGACCACGTAGTCCGCGGGCGCCTCGATCTGCTCGACGAGGCCGTTGATGCGCCGCGTCAGGCGGAACCTGCGGTCGGAGGCGCGCTCGCCGTAGCCGCCGGCGATGGCGATGGCGGTCTCGATGGTCATGCCCGAGACGTAGGGATACTGGCCGGCGTTCTTGACCTCGCCGAGGATGAAGAACGGGCGGTTCTGCTGGATGTCGACGGTGACCTGCGGGTCGCGCACGTACTGCGAGCCGAGACGCGAGCGGATCGCGCCCTCGAGCCCGGCGGTGGTCAGCCCGCGCGCCTTGACCGCGCCGATCAGCGGCACGGTGATGAGGCCGCCGTGGTCGACGATGTAGAGCCGTGACAGGTTGGGCTGGCCGTATACGAACACCCGCAGCCGGTCGCCGGTGTCGAGGAGATAGGGCCCGTCGCTGTCTGCCACCGACTGCGGACCCGCGAGCGCTGCCGGCACCACCGTCGGCTCGCCCCACGCGCCCTGCTCGGCGGAGTGGACCGCCGGGCCGACCGGAACCGGATAGCCGTCGTGCACCTGCCCGCCGTAGCCGCTCTCGGCGGCCACCGCGATCCGCGCATCCTCGCCGGCGCCGCCGTGGCCGAACCAGTCGCCGTCGTGGGCGCAGCCGCCGAGGCCGAGTGCGAGCGAAGCCGTGATGAGAATGAGGCGCAGGGACATCGTCGGAACTTCCTGACAAGCGTCGCGGTGGCTCGATTTAGCCGCAGAGAGGTTAAGAAAAGCTCACCCCACGTCCGGTTTCGGCACCGAGCCTTGCCCTCGGCGCGCCCCAGTTAAGGGTTCGCTTACCGAACGGGTCTCTAATCCCGGCACGGACAACCTCGATTCGGGCCACCCGCCATGCGCACTGAGACCCATGCCTCGCCGGACGACATCGACATCGGCGTCCTGTGGACGACGCTGAAGCGCAGTCTTCCGCGGCTGCTGGTGCTGAGCGCGGCGGCGGGCGGGCTGACCTGGGGCGTGCTCGGCATGATGGCGCCGCGCTACACGTCGGAGGCGCAGCTCTCCGTGGTCGCCAAGGGCTCCCAGAACCCGTTCGCCGACCCCAAGCGCGAGAACTCCTCGCCCGAGGCGGTCACGGTCTCCGTCGACAAGGAGGCGATCAACACCCACGTCCGCGCGCTGATGTCGCCCGATCTCGCGCGCCGCATCGCCGACGACATGAAGCTCAACACGAAGAAGGAATTCAACGGCGCGCTGGGTAGCCTCGACACCGTCGGCAGCCTGCTCCGCATGGTCGGCCTGTCGGGGCCGCGCAAGGGCGAGAGCGAGGAGGACCGCGTGCTGAGCGCGTTCTTCAAGGGGCTCGAGGTCTACTCGCCCAAGGAGAGCCGCTTCATCGGCGTCCGCTTCACCTCCGCCGATCCCGATCTCGCCGCCGAGATCGCCAACCGCCTCGCCGACACCTATCGCGGCTCGCTCGCCACCCACCGCGTCGACGAGATCAACGAGGTGCAGAACGCGCTCGAGCCCAAGGTCGCCGAACTGACGCGCGAGGTCTCGGCCGCCGAGGCCGAGGTGGAGCGGTTCCGCGGCCAGTCCGACCGCTTCGTCGGCGGCCCGCAGCGCACGGCGCTGATCGACCAGCAGCTCGGCGAGCTGACCGCCGAGCTGACCCGGACCGCGGCCGCCCGCGCCGAGGTCGAGGGCCGCGCCAAGTCGGCGCGCGAGCTCATGAAATCCGGCTCGGCCGAGGTGCTGCCGGACGTGCAGCGCTCGCCCCTGATCCAGAACCTCGTGCAGAGCCGCGTGCGCGCCGAGCGCCAGATCGCCGAGCTGTCGGTGACGCTGCTGCCCGGTCATCCGCGGATGCAGCAGATGAACGCCGACCTCGCCGGCCTGAAGCGCCAGATCGCGGGCGAGGTGGCAAAGCTCGTCGAGGGGCTCGAGAAGGAGGCCAAGGCGGCGGTCATTCGCGAGGCGGCGGTGCAGAAGAACATCGACGTCCTGAAGAGCAAGGTCGTCAACACCGGCGGCGACGACGTCAAGCTGCGCCAGCTCGAGGCGGCGGCCAAGTCGAAGCGGGCCGAGCTCGAGCGGCTGCAGGCGCAGTACGAGGCGGCCAAGGCCCGCAAGTCTCCCGGCGCGGTGCCGGTCGAGGCACAGATCATCACCCAGGCGCGCCCGTCGAGCGTCCCGACCTTCCCCAAGAAGGCGCCCTATTCCGGCCTCGTCTCGGCGGCGACGCTGCTGTTCGGTCTGGCCTGGACCATCTCGAAGGCGCTGTTCACCGGTGCGCGGCCGCAGGGCGGCGCGGCCGGGCTCGCTGCGGGGGGGGCTGGGGTGTCCCAGGGCGCGGCCCTGCGGGCCGAGCCGGCGCCGGCGATGGCGCACGAGGCCGCGCCGGCGGCGAAAAGATCCGCGTCCGGCGGCGTTGCGTCCGCGAAAGCCGCCGCGCCGGATGTGCGCCGTCCGGCCGGCGACGCCGGAGCGGCCGCAGAGCACGAGCGGTTTCTCGCCGTCGCGCCGCTCGTCGCGCGGCTGCTCTCCAAGGCGCCCGCACAGGGCGGCTATCGCGTGCTGGTGACGGGCGAAACGGCGGCCGTCGATCCGGCCGCCGAGGCGATCGACATCGCAAAGGCCCTGGCCGCCGGCGGCAAGCAGGTCATTCTCGTCGACTGGGCGACCGACGGCACGGGTCTCGCGGGCCGCGTCGGCGTCGCCCGTTCGCCCGGCCTCGCCGATCTTCTCGGCGGTGCGGCGCGGTTCGAGGACGTGATCCGCCGCGAGCCGGCGGGCCAGTTCCACGTCCTGCCGGCCGGGGCGGCGCTGGAGGCGGCCGAGAGCGCGCTCGACGACGACCAGCTCAATCTCGTGCTCGACGCCCTCGACGAGGCCTACGACGCGATCGTCGTCGGCGGCGGCTACGATGCGGTGCGCGGGCTGTTCGAGGCGATCCAGGGCCGGGTCGATGCCGGCGTCGTTGTCGGCGACGGCCGGAAGAAGCCGGCCGCGTTGGCCGATCCACCGGGCACGCTGCTCGGCTACGAGGTCACCGAGATCGACATCGTCCGCCTCGACCGTGCGGCGCCCCAGCCGACCGGCCTGCAGCGGATCATGCGCGGCGGCGGCCACGGCGTCGAGATCCGCACGAGCTGAGCCTCGGCCGGCTGCGGACGACGCGCGCGCCTGGTGCTGTGGCGCAGTCATCTGGTTCCCACCCGCGGCAGGCATTCCAACCAAATGACGGCGCCTGAAACAGCACTGGGAACACAAGCTTGCTGGTGTGATGATCGAGAAGTCCGTTGCATTCTGTCTCGACAGGCCGGGACGGGCTTCTCGATCTGGGTCACACAAGAAGGGCTGCTTTGCTGGTGTCGTTCAGACCGCGAAGTCCGCCGCCGAATGCTCGGACGAATGAAGCTGACTTCGCAGTCACGACCCTAGTCTTCCTTTGGCGCAAGCATTTGCTATCGACCCCGCAACGAGCGGGATGCAGATGTTTGCGCCGGATCACTAATCCTCCTGCGGCGGCGATCGGCCGAACGCGCCGCGCCGGAGCGCGCGCGCCATGGACCACAGCAGCGGCGTGCGCTTGATGGTCCGCTTGACGTAGAGGGCCGCCGCCATGGCGGTCACGAGCGGCACTCCCCGTGTCGAGAGCGGCACGAGGGTCGTCACCAGCGGCACCGGCTCGGGTTGCCACGCGGCCTTGTAGGCGGCGGCGCCCGGTCCGAAGTCGTAGGCGTGACAGCCGCGCGTCGCGGCACGCTCGATGTCGCCCGTGAGCAGCACAAGTCCCGGCGAGGCGTCGCGCAGGGGACCCGAGCCGAGCGCCGTGTTCAGGAGGTAGCGGCGGCCGTCGGCCTCGATCAGCAGTGCGATGGCGCCGATCCCGTCCTCGGCCTCGATGGCGACGATCTCGAGCGGCGGCAGCGTTCCGCAGCGGTGCGCGAGGATCTCGCGGTAGAAGGCCGCGAGGCCGGGCGCGGCGAAGATGTCGGCGATGCCGCCCTCGCGCAACTGCCGGCCCTTCGTGGCGAGGAAGGCGTCGAGCAGCCGTGTCCGCTGCTCGGGCTCGACCGCCGGACCGTGGCGGAACCCCCTGTGGCCGGCGAGGCGGCGGGTCTTGCGCCGGAGCGTCGAGCGGGTGCGGGACGAGAACAGCCGCGCGTGGAGGGCGGCGAAGTCCGCCTCCAGCGGCAGCACGTAGGAATCGTTGGCCGAGACGATGCCCCCGGCGGCGAACGGATTGGGACGTCCGTCCCAGTGCGCGGGCTGCCGTTCGAGGCTTGCGGCGTCGAGGTCGCTGCCGCGGGCCACGGCAGCGAGGAGGCGGCGGATCTCGCCCGCGCGAATGCTGCCGGCCACGGCTGGATCGACGAGCGGCAGACCGTAGTTGGCATGTCCCTGGCCGAGGAAACCCGCCACGGCGAGACGGGCCGGGGTCCGCGACGTCACCCCGAGCGGCAGGATCAGGCGCAGCTTCTGCCCGCAGTCGCGGGCGGTGACGACGAGCGGCACCTCGCCGTCCTCGCGGGCGGCGGTCCGTTCCCAGGCCGCGAGCCAGCCGTGGGACTGGAACACCGAGGCGCGGGCCCCCGTGCGCTCGATCTCGTTCCACAGCGGCGCGAGCCCGTCGAGGGTGCGATAGACGCCGAGTGTGACCGCCCTTTCACCGAGCGTCACCGCCTCGGGCAGCAGCCGTGCCCGCGCCTGTGTCACCCGATGGACGGCGTCTGCCCCGAACATGGCGGTCTCCTGCTCCTTGCCCCTGCTGGGTGGCCTCGCGGACTTTCCCCGTCGGCGGTGAGCAAGGATCGGGCCACGGGATCGATCGTGGACCAGTCCGGCCGGGCGCCGCGATTAACCAACCGCCGCGATCCGTCTGCGCCGCAATTCCCGCCACCAGTCCGGTATTGCACGGGGCTTGCATCGGTTCTCTCGCCGCGACCCGAACCGTGCCAATGCGGCCGCCTCGTTCCCAGTCTCCCGCCTTGCTCCCGAGAGGACGCGCGACACCGCACATGGGCCGTACAGCAACGAGACTGATGAAGGCGGGGCTCTCGGCGCTCCACTACTCCGGCGCCAGCGGTCTCCTGGCACCTCTCACGCGCGGCGACGGCGTCGTGTTCATGATGCACCGCGTCTCGCCGCAGCCGACCGAGGCGTTCGAGCCCAATCGCATCCTGCGCGTCACACCCGACTTCCTCGAGCGGGTGATCCGCCAGACGATCGCGCGCGGCTTCGAGTGCATCTCCCTCGACGAGGTGCCGGCGCGCCTCGCCGGCCCCGCCCGCGCGCGCCCCTTCGCCTGCTTCACCTTCGACGACGGCTATCGCGACAACCGCGAGCACGCCTTCCCGATCCTGGCGCGCTACGGCGTGCCCTACACGCTCTATGTGCCGACCGACTATCCTGACGGGCGCGGCGTCCTGTGGTGGCTCGAGCTCGAGGCGGCGATCCGGGCCGCCGACGCCGTCGACGTCGAGGTCGGCGGCGTGCCAGTCCGCCTCCCGGCCCGCTCCGCGCCCGAGAAGGAACGCGCCTACGACGCGATCTACTGGCGCCTGCGTGACCTTCCGGAGGTCGAGGCGCGGGCGGTGGTGGCGCGCCTCGTCGCCGCCGCCCGCCTCGATACGTCGGGCCTCTGCCGCGAACTCGTGATGTCGTGGGACGAGATCCGGGAGGCCGCGAAGGATCCGCTGCTGACGATCGGCGCTCACACCTGCCGGCATTTCGCGCTGAGCCGGCTCGACGCGGAGGAGGCGCGTCGCGAGATGGCCGCGAGCCGGGCGCGGATCGAGGCCGAGATCGGCCGGCCGTGCCGGCATTTCAGCTTCCCCTACGGCTGCGAGCGGGCGGCGGGTCCGCGCGAGTTCGCGCTCGCACGCGAGCTCGGCTTTGCGACCGCGGTGACGACGCGCAAGGGTCTCGTCACCCGCGGCCACGCCGCGACGCCGACGGCGATCCCGCGGCTGTCGCTCAACGGCGACTTCCAGTCGCAGCGCTACGTCGACGTGATGCTGTCGGGGGTGCCGTTCGCGATGTGGAATGCCGCGCGGCGGGTGCTCGGGCCGGCGGCGGCGCGCCGCCGCGCGGGCCTCGTCAGCCCGGATCGGGCCGCGACATCCAACGGATGAGCAACCCGGCCGGGATCACCCACAAGAGGCCCGCCACGACGTAGTAGCCGAGCTCGGTCCACTTGCCGGCATCGACCTGCAGCGCCACGGCGACCAGCATCGCCACGAACGCGTAGACGGTCAGGAACACCAGGAGCACGACGGTTCCGACGAGCTTGCGGGTACTTTGGGTCATCGGCATCGTCCGTTCAGGGTCTCGCGGCACGTCCGGACACCGTCGAAGGCGCGCATGGCCTCATGCTGCGCCGGAGAAGCGCATTGCCTCCGCCGCCGCGACCCGCTTTAAGTCGGCGGGAGCAGCCGATCGGATCTCACGCATGGGCACGTCACGAGTGCAAGCCGCCGCAGCGCCGCAGGCCAGGCGAGCGCCGCAGGCCAGGCGAGCGCCTGAGGTACTGGCGGCCTCCGGCGCCGGCCGCGACGGCGCGGTCGCCCTCTGGTTGTGGTCGATCGCGGTCATCGTGTTCCTGATGATCCTGGTCGGCGGCGCCACGCGGCTCACCGATTCCGGGCTCTCGATCACCGAATGGCAGCCGCTGCTCGGCGCCATCCCGCCGCTGTCGGAGGCCGACTGGCAGGCGGCATTCGCCAAGTACCGCGAGATCCCCGAGTACAAGCTCGTCAACAAGGGCATGTCGCTCGAGGCGTTCAAGGCCATTTTCTGGTGGGAATGGGGACACCGCTTCCTGGGGCGGCTGATCGGTCTTGCGTTCGCCGTTCCCCTCGCCGCGTTCTGGGCCCTCGGCTGGCTGCGCGCCGGCCTCGCGCCGAAGCTCGCCGGCGTGTTCCTCCTCGGCGGGTTGCAGGGCGCGATCGGCTGGTACATGGTCAAGTCCGGGCTCGTCGACCGGGTCGACGTCAGCCAGTACCGACTGGCGCTGCATCTCACCATCGCCTTTCTCATCCTCGGAGCGGTGGTATGGCTCGCGCTCGGCCTCGCACGGGTCGACGGCGCGGTGCGGCTCAGAACCCTGACCGCCGGCCAGCGGCGGACGGCGGTCGCCCTCGCGGCGCTGGTGCTGGCGCAGGTCGTTCTCGGAGCGCTGGTCGCCGGCACCAAGGCGGGGCTCACCTACAACACCTGGCCGCTGATGGACGGCCGGCTCGTGCCCGACGGGCTACTGGCCATGTCGCCCTGGTACGCGAACCTCGGCGAGAACGTCGCCACGATCCAGTTCAACCATCGCATGGTGGCCTATCTCGTCCTCGCGCTCGCCGTCTGGCACGCGCTCTCGCTGTGGCGGACGCAGGACGACGAGCGGATCGTGCGCTCGGGCGCGGCACTGGCCGCGGCGGTCCTGGCGCAGGCGGCGCTCGGCATCGCCACGCTGTTGATGGCGCAAGGCCAGATCCCGATCGGCCTCGGCCTCGCCCACCAGGGCGGTGGCGCCGTGGTGTGGGTCGCCGCCGTCTGGCACCTTTACCGGATCACGACCGAGGCCTGACCGGCGCGGCGCCGACCGATCACACGCCGAGCATCAGGCGGACGTTCTGTACCGCCGCCCCCGAGGCGCCCTTGCCGAGATTGTCGAGCCGGGCGACGAGCACGGCCTGCCGGCGGACCTCGTTGCCGTAGACGCGAAGCTCGAGCAGGTCGGTGTCGTTCAGCGCCTCCGCCGCGATGCGGCCGCCCGCCTTGGCCTCCTCGGCCAGCGGGACGACCTCGACCATCGCCGAGCCCTGGTAGTGCGCGACGAGCGCCGCCTCGAGGTCGGCGAGCCTCGGCCTTCCCGGCAGCGTGTCGAGGTGCAGCGGGATCGAGACCAGCATCCCCTGCCGGAAATTGCCGACCGAGGGCACGAAGATCGGACGCCGCGCGAGCTTGGCGTAGGCCTCGATCTCCGGGACGTGCTTGTGCTCGAGGCCGAGGCCGTAGAGCTCGAACGAAGGCGCGGTCCCTTTGACCTCGTAGCTCTCGATCATGCTCTTGCCGCCGCCCGAGTAGCCGGAGACGGCATTGATCGAGACCGGATGGTCGGCGGGAACGAGCCCTTTCTCGACCAGCGGCCGCAGCAGCGCGACGGCGCCGGTCGGGTAGCAGCCGGGGTTCGAGACGAGGCGGGCCGCGCGGATCCGGTCCGCCTGCCCGGCCGTCAGCTCGGCGAAGCCGTAGACCCAGCCCTCGGCGACGCGGTGCGCGGTCGAGGCGTCGACGATCCGCGGCGCGTCCGGGCCGAGGTCCGCCGCCATGCCGGCCGCAGCCTTGGCCGCGTCGTCGGGCAGGCACAGCACCACGATGTCGACGGCCCGCATCATCTCGCGCCGCGCCGCGTCGTCCTTGCGCTTCGCCGGGTCGATGCTGCGCATGGCGATTTCGGGCAGCCGCCCCAGCCGCTCGCGGATCTCGAGACCCGTGGTGCCGGCCTCGCCGTCGATGAAAACCGTCGGCGCCGCGGCGTCCTTCCACGCGATCGCACGCTCGGCCATGACGTCCTGCTCCTGTCGATTGCCCCGGTCGTGCCGGAGCGGGCGGCATAGGAGCCGCCGCCCGTTCTGTCAATCGATCGCGTCCGCCGCCGCGCGCCACGTACCGGACCATGATCCCGCGCGGCTCGCCGCGGACACCGCTTCGGCCCGCATTCAGCCGCCGATGCCGAGCCGGTGCCCGATGGCCTTCAGCAGCGTCTCCGAGCAGCCGATGCCGTAGGCCTTGCAGGCGACGTCGTGCGAGCCCGAGTAGATCATGTCGAGCGCGACCCAGACGATGACCAGCAGGCCGACCCAGCCGATCCACGGGTGCCGGACCAGCAGATCGGCGATGAAGCGCGAGGCGACGGCCATCAGGATGATCGCCACCGCGAGGCCGATGACGAGTACGAGCGGCGATCCCTTGGCGACGCCCGCGACCGCGAGCACGTTGTCGAGCGACATGGTGACGTCGGCCAGCGTGATCTGCCAGACGGCGGCGCCGAAGCTCATCTGCCGTACTCCGGGCGAAACCGCGACCGACGCGGCGCCGGCATCGTGCGGCACGTCGTGCGGGGCGTGCCCCTCCGCGCCGCTGAGCTGGCGGTACATCTTCCAGCACACCCACAAGAGCAGCAGGCCGCCGGCCAGCGTCAGGCCGACGATGGTCAGGAGCTGCGTGGTGATGCCGGCGAAGAGGATGCGGAGGCCGACCGCGGCGGCGATGCCCCAGAAGATCACCTTGTTGCGGATCTCGGGCGCCACCTGGGAGGCGGCGAGGCCGACGACGATGGCGTTGTCGCCGGCGAGCGTCAGGTCGATGATGAGGATCTTGACGAGCTCGTCCCAGTTCCGCGTCCACCAGCCGGCCGAGCCGAGTTGCGCGATCTCGTTCAGCAATACCGTCAGGTCCATGGCGCGTCCTTGGAGTCGGGGGATCAATCGGGATCGTGTGCCCGCCCCACGGCCGTCCGGCCGTGGCCATCGTCGTCGGTCACCCGTCCACGCCCGCCGTGCCGCGGGCTGTCGGGCAATTGGGTGCGGCGAAGTCCGAGTGCAAGGCTCGGATTGGCGGAATCTGGCGAGTTTGTGGCCGTCATGCCTCGTCCGTTGGTCGCGGTGAGGCGCTGCCGCACGGCCAGGGGCCGCGGCGCGCACGGGAACGGCCCGCAGTCGGTCCGCCGCGCCGGTCCGTGCCGTCGTCGCCTTTGCTGCCGGCCCGTCAGCCGCCCTTGGGTGAGAGCGGCAGGCCGAGCCGGCTCTTGATCCCTTCCCAGAGCGTTTCCGAGCAGCCGAAATCGAAGGCCTTGCACGACACCTCGTGCGAGCCCGAGTAGATCATGTCGAGCGCGACCCACACGATGACGAGCAGGCCGACCCAGCTGATCCACGGATACTTGACCAGGAGCTTGGCGATGAAGTGCGACGCCACCGCCATCAGCACGATGGCGACGGCGAGGCCGATGACGAGCACCAGCGGCGAGCCCTTGGCGACGCCGGCGACCGCGAGCACGTTGTCGAGCGACATCGACACGTCGGCGAGCGTGATCTGCCACACCGCGCCCCAGAACGAGAGCTGCATGTCCGGCGGGACGGCGGCGATGTTGCCGCTTTCGACGTCCTCGAGGCTGTGCTCCGTGGGCCCGGAGATCTGCCGGTACATCTTCCAGCACACCCACAGCAGCAAGACCCCGCCTGCGAGCGTCAGACCTATAATGGTCAGCAGCTTGGTCGTCACCGTGGCGAACAGGATGCGCAGCACCACCGCCGCCGAGATGCCCCAGAAGATCACCTTGGCGCGCAGATGCGGCGCCACCTGCGAGGCGGCGAGGCCGACGACGATGGCGTTGTCGCCGGCCAGCACCACGTCGATCATGATGATCTTGACGAGCTCGTCCCAGCTCGACTTCCACCAGGCGAGCGAGCCGAGCGAGGCGATCTCGTTGAGCAGCAGCGTCGTGTCCATGCGGCGATCCCTCGAGCGAATTCGTATTGCCCTAACAGCGGCCCGTCCCGCCGATCAAGCCGGCCATTGGGAGCGTTGCCCGCGCCGTCCGGCCTTGCCGCTTCCTGTCCGACGCGGCCCCGGACCGAAGCGGCCCCGGACCGACGAGATCCCGGGCGACCAGATCCCGGGCGACCAGATCCCGGCCGACGAGACCCAGACCGACGAGATCCCGTCGACGCGGGCCGAGGCGTGGCCCGTGATGCCTCTCGCCCCGCAGGCCTCTCGCCCCGCAGGCCTCCCCTGCCTTCTCGACCCCGCATCGGGCTCGGGCTCGCCGAGCGAATGGCGCCATGCGTCGGACGCACATCTGGTATGCCATATACCAGATGCCGGCGCCGCGGTCACCGGGGGCCGAGGAAAAAATCTTGCGGTCGTCCGAACGGCGACAGCCCGCCGAGGGGGCGGGCTGTCGGTGACGTCGGGCCGCGGCGCAGGCCGCCGGCTCCGGCTCAGCGCTTCGAGAACTGGAAGCTGCGGCGGGCCTTCATGCGGCCGTACTTCTTGCGCTCGACCGTGCGGCTGTCGCGGGTCAGGAAGCCGCCCTTCTTGAGCACGCCGCGCAGGCCCGGCTCGAAGTAGGTCAGCGCCTTCGAGATGCCGTGCCGGACGGCGCCGGCCTGACCCGAGAGGCCGCCGCCCATCACGTTGACCATGATGTCGAACTGGTCGGCGCGGTTCGACGCCTTGAGCGGCTGCTCGAGCAGCATCTGCAGCACCGGGCGGGCGAAATACTGCTGGTAGGGCTTCTTGTTGACGACGATCTTGCCCTTGCCGGGTTTGATCCAGACGCGCGCGACGGCGTTCTTGCGCTTGCCGGTCGCGTAGGCGCGGCCGAGCTTGTCGAGCTTCTGGACGTGAACCGGCGCCGTGGCGGCCTCGGACGAGACGCCCTTGAGGCCGGCGAGATCGCCGAGGGTCTTGGTTTCCTGTGCCATGGTCTCAGACCCTCACGTTCTTCGAGTTCATCTTGGCGACGTCCAGTGCGACCGGGTTCTGGGCCTGATGGGGGTGCTCGGCGCCCTTGTAGACCTTGAGATTGCGCATGAGCTTCCGCTGCAGCGGGCCGCGCGCGAGCATCCGCTCGACGGCGAGCTCGACGACGCGCTCGGGCGTCTTGCCCTCGAGGATCATCTTCGGCGTGCGCTCCTTGAGCCCGCCGGGATAGCCGGTGTGATGCTCGTAGAGCTTGTTCTCGCGCTTCTTGCCCGTGAACACGACCTTCGACGCGTTGATGACGATGACGTTGTCGCCGCAGTCGACGTGCGGCGTGTAGATGGCCTTGTGCTTGCCCTTGAGGCGGGTGGCGATGATGGTCGCGAGGCGGCCGACGACGAGCCCGTCGGCGTCGATCACGATCCACTTCTTGTCCACCTCGCCGGCCTTGGCCGAGTAGGTCTTCATCTCATGTCTCCGGAGGGGCGTCCTGGCGCCGGCGCAAGGCCCCGTCTCCACGCCGGCGGCGCGCGGCCGCCAACAGGGCCGCAGAACCGTCGCCGCGTGTTTATTTGAACGCGGCGCCGAAGTCAATCGTCACCACCGTGAAATAATATCGGGATTTCAGTTGTTTAAGCCAAGGGTAACCAGATACCTCAATGCGGTATCCAGAAACCTCATGAACCTTCCGGCATCGCATAGGTCGCCGTCGCGTGCGCCACCATCGCCGCCTGCCCGTCCGAGTAGAGGGCCACCTCGCCGAACGCCAACCTCCTGCCGATCTTCAATAATTCGACATGGGCGATGAGATCGCGCGGGGCCGGCCTGGCGAGGAAGCTGATCGACAGGTTGCTGGTCACGGCCTCGAGCGCCGCCGGTCCGCGCACGCCGAGGATCGCGATATAGATGCCGACGTCGGCGAGCGTGAACATGGCCGGTCCCGAGACGGTGCCGCCGGGCCGCAGCATGTCGTCGCTGGCCCGCATCCTCACCACGGCGGTCCCGGGGCCCGCGGCCTCGATGACGATCCGCTTGCCGGGCGGGCCGAGTTGAGGGAAATGTTGGGCGACGAGGTGTGTGATCTCGGCCACCGTGAGTGTGGGTTCTGTGCCTTGTCTCGCGCCCATTCTTAATCTCGTCTCAGTCCTGGGTAGGAATCCGGCCGATGCGGCACGGTCCGCGGGTCGACCAAGTCTAACAGGGAGCATCGTGCGATGCTGCACGGCAATAAGACGATCAAGAGCATGGTTGTGGCAGTGATGGCGGCGGTGCTTGGCCTGGCCGCGGCGGCTTCGGCCCCGGCCCTGGCGCAGGACGTCAAGCAGATGAAGCTCAACGACAAGCAGGTCGAGGGCTTCATCGCCTCGCAGAAGGATCTCGCCGCGATCGCCGGCAAGCTGCAGTCGGCGGGCGACAAGCCCGACGCCGGGCTGCAGGCCGAGCTCGACGGCATCGCCAAGAAGCACGGCTTCGCGAGCTTCGCCGAGCTCGACGACGTGGCGGCCAACATCTCGATCGTGATGGCCGGCCTCGATCCGCAGACCGGCGATTTCGTGGATCCGCTCGAGGCACTGAAGAAGGAGCTCGCCGACGTGAAGGCCGACGCCTCCATCCCCGACGCCGACAAGAAGCAGCTCGTCGCCGAGCTCGAGGACGCGATCAAGACCACGCCGCCGCTCGAGCACAAGGACAACATCGCGGTCGTCAAGAAGCACCGCGACGCGATCGAGAAGGCGATGCAGTAGGGCCCGGCCCGGCGCCCTGCATGTTCATGCGGAAAGTCGACATGAACATCCGCGCGGGCCGACATGAACGCCCGAATTCGAACATGCGGCTCGACCTCGGCCGCATGTTCCGTTTTGCACGGCGCGCCTGGCGACTTATCCTCGCGCCATCGCGACCCGGAGGAGCTTTGAGATGACGACAGCGGCACAGAGGTCGGATCCCCCGGCGGCCGTGCGGGACGCAGCCCGGCCGCCGGTCGTCGTCACGCGGCCGGAGCCGGGCATCGCCGTCCTGAGGCTCGATCGGCCGGAAGCGCGCAACGCGCTGTCGATGGCGATGCTCGAGGCGCTCGGCGCGGCGGTCGGCGCGCTCGGCCGCGACGACGCGGTGTCGGCGATCGTGCTCTCCGCCGACGGCCCCGCCTTCTGCGCCGGCCACGACCTGAAGGAGCTGACCGCGCACCGCGCCGACGCCGACGGCGGCCGCGCGTTCTACGCCGCCACGATGTCGCTCTGCGCCGACGTCATGCAGGCGATCGTCGCCTGTCCGAAGCCCGTGATCGCCGCCGTCCATGCCACGGCCACCGCCGCCGGCTGCCAGCTCGTCGCGAGCTGCGATCTCGCGGTCGCGGCCGACAGCGCCAAATTCTGCACGCCGGGCGTCAACATCGGCCTCTTCTGCTCGACGCCGATGGTCGCGCTCTCGCGCAACGTGCCGCGCAAACGCGCCATGGAGATGCTGCTGCTCGGCGAATTGATCGGCGCCCGCGAGGCCGCCGACTACGGCCTCGTCAATCGCGCGGTCGCGGCCGACGAGGTGATGGAGGAGGCGCTGTCGATGGCGCGCCGCATCGCGCAGAAGTCGCCGCTCACGGTGTCGATCGGCAAGGAGGCCTTCTATCGCCAGATCGAAGAGCCGCTCGGCGACGCCTATGCCTACGCGGCCGACGTCATGGTCGAAAACATGATGGCCGAAGACGCCAAGGAAGGCATCGGCGCCTTCATCGACAAGCGCAAGCCCGCCTGGAAGGGGTGTTGAGGAGGGCGCTGCCGCAAGAACCTGCTTGCCGGCCGGCGCGCGGAACGCGTGTCGGCAAGCACGTGCAGTGACCTCTTTGCCGGCCGGCGCGCGGAACCCGTGTCGGCGAGCACGACGAGAGAACTCGCCTCAGCGCTCCATCGGATCTCGGCGCTCCGCGGCGGCGGCGCGGGGGATGGCGGCGTCCCTCAGCCGCGCCATGAGGGTCGGGGTTGCCGGCGGCGCCGGGCGGCTTTCCGTGCGCTCTGTGCCGCGCGCCGCTGCGGCGTCAGGATTCTGACCGCCGGCCGGCGGGCCGGCGCGCTCCTGGCGGACGTGCAGCGAAACGAGCCTCCACTGCAAGCCCTGCAGTTCGAGCGTTCCGGCGAACGACCGGCCGGGCGCGTGCTTGTCGGTCATCTCCATTTCGAACCGCGTCGGCGAGGTGAACTCGGCGCGGCGCACGCGCGACCAGGTGCTGCGGATTCGCTGCGGCAGGTTGGCGAGGGTTTTGGGCTCCTCGACGTGGCCGACGGCGCTGCGATAGGTCTGGCGGTAGGCGAACAGCTTCGGCAGGCCCTCGGCGTTGGCGTAGGTCTCGACCATG
>JAKAML010000273.1 GCA_021812845.1 Pseudomonadota bacterium | reverse complement strand
CCGATCTGTGCAGAAATTCGAGGGCGGGTCGATCAAGCACGACGTCTCGGTGCCGATCGCCCTGCTGCCCGAGTTCGTCGCGCGCGCGGACGCTATCGTCGCGCGGGTGATCCCGGGCGCGCGGCCGGTGCCGTTCGGCCACTTCGGCGACGGAAACGTCCACTACAACGTCTCGCAGCCGGTCGGAGCCGAGAGGGCCGCGTTCCTCGCCCGGTGGGAGCCGCTGTCGCGAGAGATCCACGATCTCGTCTCGGCGCTCGGCGGATCGATCTCGGCCGAGCACGGCATCGGCCGCATGAAGCGGGACGAGCTCAGTCGCGCCAAGAGCGCGGTCGAGCTCGATCTCATGCGCAGCGTCAAGGCGGCGCTCGACCCGAACGGCATCCTCAATCCGGGCAAGCTGCTCTGATCGCGGCGCGCCGTCGTCCCGCACTCAACTGCGCGGCTTCTGCTCCCGGATCCGCGGGTACTCCGTCGTGTACCACTCGACGAACCGGCGCACGCCCTCCGCGACCGGCGTCGCCGGCTTGTAGCCGACGGCGGCGACGAGTTCGCTCACGTCGGCGAACGTGTCGGGCACGTCGCCCGGCTGCAGCGGCAGGAGCTCGCGTTCGGCCGTGCGGCCGAGCGCCGCCTCGATGGCCTCGATGTAGGCGCTGAGCTCGACCGGCGCGTTGTTGCCGATATTGAACACGCGATAGGGCGCGTTCGACCGGGCCGGATCGGGCTCGTCGGACCGCCAGTCGGGATCGGGTGCCGCGATATGGTCGCTCGTTCGGATCACGCCCTCGACGATGTCGTCGATGAAGGTGAAGTCGCGCGTGTGGCGGCCGTGATTGAACACCTTGATCGGCTTGCCCTCGAGAATGTTCTTCGTGAACAGGAACAGCGCCATGTCGGGCCGGCCCCACGGGCCGTAGACCGTGAAGAACCTGAGCCCCGTCGTCGGCAGGCGGAACAGGTGGCTGTAGGTGTGGGCCATCAGCTCGTTGGCGCGCTTGGTCGCGGCATAGATGCTGAGCGGGTGGTCGACGCCCTTGTGCTCGGAGAACGGCACGGCGGTGTTGGCGCCGTAGACGCTCGAGCTGCTGGCGTAGGTCAGGTGCGGCGTCCGCTGGTGGCGGCAGCATTCGAGAATGTTGGTGAAGGCGACGACGTTGCTGTCGATGTAGGCGCGCGGGTTCTCGATCGAGTAGCGCACGCCGGCCTGGGCGGCGAGGTGGATCACGCGGTCGAAGGCGTGGGCGGCGAAGCAGCCGTCGACCGCCTTGCGGTCGGCGAGGTCGGCGCGCACGGAGGTGTAGGGCGAGCCCGTCCGCCGTGCCGTGGCCTCGAGGATGGCGAGACGCGCCTCCTTGAGCAGCGGGTCGTAGTAGTCGTTGACGACGTCGAAGCCGACCACGGCATCGCCGCGCTCGAGCAGACGCCTGGCGGTGTGGAAGCCGATGAAGCCGGCGTGGCCGGTGACGAGGTGTTTCAAGCTCATAGCCTTCCGTCGCTGGCGGTCTTGGGGAACAGGCCCTTGACGTCGAACAGGATCGCGCCGGGCCGGGCGAGGGCCCGGATGCGGTCCGGCCCCATCTCGCGATAGGCGTCATGGGCGACCGCCACCACGATCGCGTCGTGGCGCGGGCTTTCGGGCAACGCGGCGAGAGGCTCGAGGCCGTACTCGTGGCGCGCGTCGTCCGGGTCCGCCCACGGGTCGTGGACGTCGACCGTCGCATGGAACTCGCGCAGCGCGGCGATCATGTCGACGACCTTCGAGTTCCTGAGGTCGGGGCAGTTCTCCTTGAACGTGAGCCCGAGGACGAGGATACGGCTGCCGACCACGGGAAAGCCCTTGGCCATCATCATGCGGGCGACGCGATTTGCGACGTGCGCGCCCATGCTGTCGTTGATGCGGCGGCCGGCCAGGATCACCTCGGGATGATAGCCGATCTCCTGCGCGCGGTGCGTGAGATAGTAGGGATCGACGCCGATGCAGTGGCCGCCGACGAGGCCGGGCTTGAACGGCAGGAAGTTCCATTTCGTCGCGGCGGCGGTGAGCACGTCGTGGGTGTCGAGCCCGAGGCGGTTGAAGATGATCGACAGCTCGTTCATCAGCGCGATGTTGAGGTCGCGCTGGGTGTTCTCGATCACCTTGGCCGCCTCCGCCACCTCGATCGAGGCGGCCTTGTGCGTTCCCGCGGTGATGATCGACGCATAGAGCCCGTCGATCGCGTCGGCCGCCTCGGGCGTCGAGCCGCTCGTGACCTTGACGATCGACGGCAGGCGCCGGTCCTTGTCGCCGGGATTGATCCGCTCGGGGCTGTAGCCGACGAAGAAGTCCCGGTTCAGGACGAGACCCGAGTGGCGCTCCAGGATCGGCACGCAGACGTCGCGCGTGCAGCCCGGATAGACGGTCGATTCGAAGATCACGACCGCGCCGCGGCTCATCGCCTTGCCGACGGTGGCGGAAGCCTTCTCGAGCAGCGCGAGGTCGGGCCGGTTCGTGCGGTCGATGGGGGTCGGGACGGCGACGACGAAGATGCCGCACGACCGGAGGTCGTCGAGGGACGACGAGAAGCGCAGGTGCCGCGCCGCGGCGAGGTCGTCGCGGCTCACCTCGCGCGTCGCATCCTCGCCGGCCGCGAGTGCCGCGACGCGGGCGGCGTTGATGTCGAAGCCGACCACGGGGCGGATGCGGCCGAACTCGACGGCCAGCGGCAGTCCGACGTAGCCGAGGCCGACGATGGCGATCGTCTTGCCGCTCAGGTCCAAGTGTCCGTCCCCCTCTGGCCTCCGGCCTCTTGCCGCGCGCGCGGGGGCCTCCGATCCCGGCCTTCCGCGTCGGCTAAGCCAATAGCCGGGCAGCGTCTCACGGGCAATGGTGCGCGCGCGCAGTGGCGGCCGGTCTCGGTCTAACTGCGGCCCGCCGGAACCTGGGCGCGGGCCGGGGCGGCCGGCGGGCTGCCGCGCAGGAGCAGGAAGGCCGAATAGGCGATGGCGGCGTGCAGCCAGGGCTGCCACAGCCCGTAGCCCGAGCTCAGCACCGCCGCCACGGCGCCGAACTGCGCGACGCCTGCCGCCCGCACCGGCGGCGGCAGCCGCCGCAGCGTGCCGAGGACCGCGTATCCCGCGATGCCGAGCAGGACGGCGCCCACGGCGCCAAACTCGTACCAAACCTGCAGGTAGACGTTGTGGGCGTGGGGTGCTGCGGCGGGGAGGCCGGTCTCCGCGTCGCGCCGCTCCGCCTCGCCCGACGCGGGCGCGTAGTAGTCGTTCCGCATGGCCGCGAGCCCGTGGCCGACCACCGGGCGGTCGAGGGTCCGCGTGGCGATCTCGTTCCAGACCACGACCCGGGCGCGGGCCGAATCGAAGAGCCGATCGGAATGTTGCCAGCCCTGGCCGTGGAGCGCGACGGACCAGTCGTCGAGCTGGTGGGAGAAGGTGTGGTCGATGCCGGTCACGATCCGCCGGTTCAGCGCCACGTCGTCCACCGACACCCGCGTGACGGCGTTCTGGGCGACGAGGCTCGTGGGGTTGCTGTCGAAGGCCTGGCGGAAGGACGCCAGCGTCGGGTCGGTCAGGGCCCCGGCGCCGGTGACGACGGTTGCCCGCTGGGAC
>JAKAML010000272.1 GCA_021812845.1 Pseudomonadota bacterium | reverse complement strand
ACGGACCGATCGTGTCTCCGAGGCCCGGGCCGACGTTGCCGAGCGCGGTCGCCGCACCCGAGAGCGCGGTCACGAGATCGAGCCCCATCGCCGTCAGCACGACCGTGAACAGCCCCACCGTCGCCATGTAGATGGCGAGGAACGCGATGACCGAGAACGGCACGTCGTCCGGCAGCCGCCGCTTGTTGTAGACGAGCGTGATGACGCGGTTCGGGCTGATCAGATGCAGGAAGTGGCTCCGCGTCAGGATGCCCGCGACCTGCAGCCGGTAGATCTTGATGCCGCCCGAGGTCGAGCCCGAGCAGCCGCCGACGAAGGTCAGGAGGAAGAACAGCCCGACGGCGAACGGTCCCCACGCGGCATAGTCGGTGCTCGCGAAACCCGTCGTCGTCACGATCGAGGTGACGTTGAAGGCCGAAAGCCGCAGCGCATCGAAGAACGGCATCGCGCGGGTCGCCACGAGCCACAGCGCGAGGATGACCGTCACCGCGGCGAGGAAGCTCAGGAGACCGCGCACCTGCATGTCGCGGAGCAGGGAGCGCGGCTCGCCGCGCACCGACTTGATGAGCACGACGAACGGCAGCGCGCCCGCGATCATGAACACGGTTCCCGCCCATTCGATGCTCGGTGATTGGAAGAAGCCGAAGCTCGAATCGTGGGTCGAGAAGCCGCCCGTGGCGATCGCGGCCATCGCATGGCAGATGGCGTCGAACCCCGACATGCCGAGCACGGTGAAGCTCAGCGACGCGAGCAGGATCAGCCCCGTATAGACGAGCGCTGTCGCCACCCCGAGCTCGTAGGCGCGCGGCAGGATCTTCTCCGACTTGTCCGAGCTCTCGGTCTGGAAGAGCTGCATTCCGCCGACCCTGAGGAACGGCAGCATGATGATCGCCATGATGACGATGCCGAGCCCGCCGAGCCCGTTGAGCAGCGCCCGCCACAGCAGGATCCCGCGCGACATCTTGTCGAGGCCGGAGATGACCGTGGCGCCGGTCGTGGTCAGGCCCGACATGGTCTCGAAATAGGCGTCCGTATAGGTGAGCCCGAGACCGACGAACGGGATCGCGGCGAACGCGGCCACGAAAACCCAGCTCAGCGTCGTCAACAGGAAGCCTTCCTTGACGCCGAGCCGGGTCGGCTTGTCCTCGTGCGCGACGAGCACCATCAGTCCGCCGACGAACAGCGTGGCGACGGAGGACGCGAGGAACACGCGCCAGTCGCTGCGGCCGTCGGCGAGATCGACCAGAGCCGGCAGCACCATGGCGGCCGCGATCGCGCACAGCATGAGACCCAGCGCCGAGATGATCGGGCGGATCTGGATGGCCGACGTCTTCTGGACGGCGCCCGCAACGACGCTCATCACGTCCCCCGGTGAGGTGAGTGGCTCCGCGGAGCCGGACTGGGCCGAATTTGTGGGCCGAGTGTGTGGGCCAAGGGTAAATCGCCCGTCAAGACCGCGCTCGATCAGGGGCGCGGGAAGGCCGGCGCCTGCCCCTTCGGCAACCCCCGCAATGCACGCCAAATCACCCGAGTGCACACTTTATGGGCTAATCTTGTGAGTGTACATTTTTTGTGCACAAGAACTATTGTGCTGTTTTTATTGTGTTATTTCGACTTTCCATGAGTGGCACGGAACTTGATTTCATTAACGCTGAACAGGCTGCCGTGCAGCTTGGCCAAGCGAGACAACGATCCAGGGGACCCGATCCATGAGCCGCAAGACCCGAGCCGCAAGCCTCGACCTCGCCATCTCGCGCCGCCGCGTGCTGCAGATTTCGTCGACCGCAGCACTCGCCGCCGCCATCAAGACGGCGTTTCCCGGCGGCGCGTTCGCCGAGGGCGCGGGGCCCGAGGTCAAGGGAACCAAGCTCGGCTACATCGCGCTGACCGACGCCGCGCCCCTCGTCATCGCCAAGGAGAAGGGCATCTTCGACAAGTACGGCCTGCCCGAGATGGAGATCCTGAAGCAGGCCTCGTGGGGCGCCACGCGCGACAACATGGCCCTCGGCACCAAGGCCAACGGCATCGACGGCGGCCACATCCTTTCGCCGAAGCCGTACCTCTACGGCACCGGCAAGGTGATGCAGAACAACCAGCCCCTGCCGACGTACACGCTCCTGCGCCTCAACGAGGACTGTCAGGGGCTCTCGGTCTCCAACGAGTACAAGGATCTCCCGGTCGGCACCGACGCCTCGCCGCTCAAGGAGGCGTTCGCCAAGAAGAAGGCCGCGGGCAAGGAAGTGAAGGCCGCCATGACCTTCCCCGGCGGCACCCACGACCTCTGGATCCGCTACTGGCTCGCTGCCGGCGGCATCGACCCCGACAAGGACGTCGCGACCATCGTCGTCCCGCCGCCGCAGATGGTGGCGAACATGAAGGTCGGCAACATGGACTGCTTCTGCGTCGGCGAGCCGTGGAACGAGCAGCTCGTCAACCAGGACATCGGCTTCACCGCCGCCACCACGGGCGAGATCTGGTTCCGCCATCCCGAGAAGGTGCTCGGGATGCGCGCCGACTGGGTCGACGCCAATCCGAAGGCTGCCCGCGCCATCATGATGGCGGTCATGGAGGCGCAGATCTGGTGCGAGAAGATGGAGAACAAGCAGGAGATGGCCGAGATCATCGGCCGGCGGCAGTGGTTCAACGTGCCCGTGCCCGACATCATCGGCCGCATCAAGGGCGACATCAACTACGGCCGCGGCAAGGTCGCCAAGGGCACCAACCTCGGCATGAAGTTCTGGGGCGATAAGGGCGAGAGCTCCTACCCCTGGAAGAGCCTCGACACCTGGTTCGTCACCGAGAACATCCGCTGGGGCAAGTTCGACCCGACGCTCGACATCAAGGCGCTCGTCGACAAGACCAACCGCTCCGACCTCTGGCTCGAGGCGGCGAAGGGCCTCGGCCTCGAGGGCACGCCCACCGGCGACAGCCGCGGCGTCGAGAAGTTCTTCGACGGCAAGGTGTTCGATCCGAAGGATCCGATGGGCTACCTGAAGTCGCTCTCGATCAAGCGCGGCATCGCATAACGCGCACCACGAGAGTCAGACGAGCAAGATCATGGAGCACACCATGCAGCACCTCGCCGTCCGCGAGCCCCTCGTCGCCACGCCGGCGGGGGCCTTGCCCTCGACCGTCGCGGCCCTGGTCGAGGCCGATGTCCGGCCGGCGCCGGCCGTAAAGGCCGCCCCGGCAACAGCGCGCGTCGCAGCGCCCGTTTCCGCCGCGCCGAAGCCGGCGCGGCTGCCCGAGCCCGCGTCCCGCTTCCTGACCTGGCTCGGCACCAATTTGGTGCCGCCGCTCGTCGTGCTCCTCGCCATGCTCGTGGTCTGGGAGCTCGCCTGCGCGAGCCCCAAGTCCTCGCTGCCGGCGCCGAGCCGCATCTGGGCCGACGCCAGGGATCTGATCGTCGATCCGTTCTTCGTCGCCGGCCCGCAGGACATCGGCCTCGGCTGGCGCGTCTTGACCTCGCTGCAGCGCGTCGCCATCGGCTTCGGCCTCGCCGCCGTCGCCGGCATCGCGCTCGGCGCGCTGATCGGCCAGAGCCAGTGGGCGATGCGCGGCCTCGACCCCATCTTCCAGGTGCTGCGCACGGTGCCGCCGCTCGCCTGGCTGCCGAT
>JAKAML010000271.1 GCA_021812845.1 Pseudomonadota bacterium | reverse complement strand
GCGATCTCGTTCAGGGGGATGGGCTCGGGAAACAGGAAGCGCACGGAGAACTCCAGGGTCGCCACGTCGACGGCACGATCAGCTTACGCCATTCCGGCGCGCGGCGCTGCCCGTCCCACGCCGCTCGGTGACGTCGGCCGATGACACGACCGCAATGCCCGCGAAACACTCATCCTGCTAACAATGCCCATGTTTTGGGCAAACGCCCAACGCCTGCGCCGCCGCGACTCCTCGACCGGAGCCTGATCCGTGACGTAACACACTGTATCGGTTGTTGTTTTTCCATTTGGCGATCTGGCACGAGACTTGAGTTGCACGCCGCGCCATAGCGTTAACGCCGGCCGCCGCCGGCGCCGTGCCGCGTGCCAGCCGCTGAAAGCGCCGCCCCATGCCGTATCCCTCCCCGCTCCGCCTCGTCGTCGTCGGCAACGGCATGGCGGGCCTCAAGCTCGTCGAGGAGCTCGAGCCCCGGAGCCACCACGTCACCGTCATCGGCGCCGAGCCCGAGCCGGCCTACAACCGCGTCCTGCTGTCGAGCGTCCTGGCGGGCGAGACGACGCTCGACGACATCCGCCTGCGCGGCCGCGACTGGTACGCCGAGCGCGGCGTGACACTCCTGACCGGCGATCCCGTCACCGCCGTCCGCCCGGCCCGCCACGAGGTCGTCCTGAAGAGCGGCGCCAGGGTCGGTTACGACCGGCTGGTGCTGGCCACCGGCTCGGAAGCGATCCGCCTGCCGCTGCCGGGAGCCGGTCTCAAGGGCGTCAGGACCTTCCGCGACATGGCCGACGTGGCGCTGCTCCAGGCCGTCCCGGCCGGCACGCCGGCCGTCGTCATCGGCGGCGGGCTGCTCGGGATCGAGGCCGCCTACGGTCTCGTCCGCCGCGGCCTCGACGTGACGCTCCTGCACTTGATGCCGCATCTCATGGAGCGGCAGCTCGATCCCGTGGCCTCGGGACTGCTGCGGCGCGCGCTCGAGGCGCGCGGCATCCGCGTCCTGCTCGAAGCGGATACCGCCGCCATCGAGGCCGGGCCGGGACTGCCGGGACACCAGGGACATGCCGAGGCCGTCGTGCTCAGGAACGGCAGGCGGCTGCCGGCACAGCTCGTGGTCATGGCGGTTGGCGTCCGCCCGTCGACCGCGCTCGCTTCGACGGGCGGTATCGACATCGGCCGCGGCATCAAGGTCGACGACAAGCTCGAGACCAACTGGCCCGGCGTCTATGCCTTGGGCGAGTGCGCCGAGCATCGCGGCCAGTGGTACGGCCTCGTCGAGCCGGCCTACGACCAGGCGCGCGTGCTGGCGCGCTACCTCGGCGGCCAACCCGCGCGCTACGAGGGCTCCCTCGTCGCGACGAGCCTCAAGGTCTCCGGCGTTCCCCTCTACTCGATCGGCGACATCGAGGGTCGCGGCGCGGAGGCGATCGTGCTCGAGGACGCGGCGACGGGCGTCTACCGCAAGCTCGTCGTCCGCGACGGCCGGCTGGTCGGCGCCGTGCTCTATGGCGACACCGCCGACGCGCTCTGGTATCGCGAGCTCGTCCAGCGCCGCTCGCGCATCGACGCCCTGCGCCCGGCGCTGCCCTTCGGCCGCGCCTTCGCGGAGGCCGCATGACGGCCGTTCGCACCACCTGCCCCTATTGCGGCGTCGGCTGCGGCGTGCTCGCGACCCCGGACGGCCGCGGCGGCGCGACCATCGCCGGCGACCCCGATCATCCTTCGAACGGCGGCCGGCTGTGCTCGAAGGGCTCGGCGCTCGGGGAGACGCTCGGCCTCGAGACGCGGCTGCTCCAGCCGATGATCGGCCGCGACACGGTGACGTGGGAGGCGGCACTCGACCATGTCGCCGCGCGCCTCGCCGCGATCCGCGCCGAGCATGGACCCTCGGCCATCGCGTTCTATCTTTCGGGCCAGCTCCTGACCGAGGACTATTACGTCGCCAACAAGCTCGCCAAGGGCTTCATCGGCACGCCGCACGTCGACACCAACTCGCGGCTCTGCATGGCGTCGTCCGTCGCCGGCCACAAGCGGGCGTTCGGCGCCGACGTGGTGCCGCAGTGCTACGACGATCTCGAGGTCGCCGATCTCGTGGTCCTCGTCGGCTCCAACGCCGCCTGGTGCCACCCGATTCTCTACCAGCGCATCCAGACCGCCCGTGCGGAGCGGGGGATGCGCATGGTATCGATCGACCCCCGCCACACCGCGACCAGCGAGGGCGCGGACCTCAATCTCGCCATCCGTCCCGGCACCGACCAGATCCTGTTCGGCGGCCTCCTCGTGTGGCTCGCCGCGCGCGACCGTCTCGATCGGGCCTACGTCTCCGAGCACACGCAGGGCTTCGACGCGGCACTCGCCGCGGCGCGTGTCGAGGCGCCCGACGTGGCGCGCGTCGCCGCAGCGACCGGGCTCGACGCCGCCGACGTCGAGCTGTTCTATAGCTGGTTCGGCTCCACGCGCCGCGCCGTCACCTGCTACAGCCAGGGCGTCAACCAATCGGCCCAGGGCACCGACAAGGTCAACGCCATCGTCAACTGCCATCTCGCAACCGGCATGATCGGCAAGCCGGGCGCCGGCCCCTTGTCGTTCACCGGCCAGCCCAATGCCATGGGCGGACGCGAGGTCGGCGGCCTCGCCAACATGCTCGCCGCCCACATGGGGTTTTCGCCCGCCGAGCGGGCGCGCGTCGCCCGCTTCTGGCAGGCGCCGTCGCTGGTCGCGGGCGAAGGCTTGAAGGCTGTCGCCATGTTCGACGCCATCGCCCGCGGCGAGATCAGGGCGCTGTGGGTAATGGGCACCAATCCCGCCGTGTCGCTGCCGCAGGCCGACGCGGTGCGGGCGGCACTGGGCAAGATCGACCTCCTCGTCGTCTCCGACAACGTCGCCGCCAACGACACCTTGGGCGCGGCCCACGTCCGTCTGCCCGCCGCCGCATGGGGCGAGAAGGACGGCACCGTCACCAACTCCGAGCGCCGCATCTCCCGGCAGCGGGCTTTCCTGCCGCTGCCCGGCGAGGCCAGGCCCGACTGGTGGATCCTCGGCGAGGTCGCGCGCCGTCTCGGCTTCGCGGACGGGTTCGCCTTCGGCTCCGCCGCCGCGATCTTCGACGAGCACGCCCGCCTGTCGGGATTCGAGAACGGTGCGACCTCGGAATCGGGCCGTCGCGCGTTCGACATCTCGGGGCTCGCCGGGCTCGACGGGGACGGCTACGACACCCTCGCCCCGGTGCAGTGGCCGTTGCCCGCCGGCAGCGGTCCGACCGAGCGGCTGTTCGCCTCCGGCGGCTATTTCACCGCTGACCGCCGCGCGCGCTTCGTCGCCGTCGAGGCCCCTCGCCTCTCCGCCGCCACGACCACCGAGTATCCGTTTCGCCTCAACACCGGCCGCATCCGCGACCAGTGGCACACCATGACCCGCACCGCGCTCTCGCCGCGCCTCTCGACCCACATCCAGGAGCCGTTCGTCGAGATCCACCCCGACGACGCCACACGCCTCGGGCTCGAGCAGGGCACGCTCGCGCGCCTCGAGAGCGAGCACGGCACCGCGACGCTGCGCGTTCTCTCGAGCCGCAACCAGCAGCCCGGCTCGCTGTTCGTGCCGATCCACTGGTCGGACGCCAACGCGAG
>JAKAML010000270.1 GCA_021812845.1 Pseudomonadota bacterium | reverse complement strand
CACCGGGATGCCGGTGTGGTCGAACAGGTCGCAGACGATGCCGAGCCGGCCGCCGCGGCGGACGTAGTCCGTGATCAGCCGCGCCGTCTTCTGGCTGTCGCCGTGGTCGCCCTCGACCTTGCCGCGGCCGAACAGCCCGCCCGGATAGAGATCCTTCCTCTGGTCACGGAGGAACTGGTCGACGTAGGGGTTGTTGACCGAGCGATAGACCGCGGCCGGATTGGCGCCCGCGAGCGTCAGCGGCCAGATCGCCAGCTCGTAGTTGCCCATGTGGAGCGACACCCCGACCGCCGGTCCGAGCTTGTCGCGATAGCGCTGGAACACGCCGGCCGAACGGATCCGGATCCGGTTCGGCTCGCGCACGATGCGGTCGAGCTGCATCGTCTCGGCCATCACGCGACCGAGGTTTTCCCAGTGCGCGCGCGCGATCGCGTGCCGCTCGGCCTCGCTCTTCTCCGGAAACGCGATGGCGAGATTGGCGAGCGCGCGGGCGTGGCGCTTGGGATTGACGACCGGCGCCAGGGTTCGCCAGGCCCGCGCCGAAAGCCGCGTCGCGACGTCGAGCGGCAGCGCGCGCACGGCGCCGACGACGAGGCGCAGCACCACGTATTCGAGCCGGAACTGGAGGTCGCGGAGGCGGGAGACCGGGGTCATGGAGTGGAGATCATCGGCGGACGGATCGGGATTCGGGACCACGGCTCGAAGGGTCGCGGCCGCGGCGATCCGATGCCCGGCCGCGGCCGGGCCGTCAAGCGCGGCTTGCGATCGAACGCCGTGTTTCAAGCCGGTCCCGACGCCGCAGGTCGGTCCCCAGCTCGGTCCCCAGATCGGTCCCCAGGTCGGTCCCCCGATCGGTCCCCAGATCGGTCCCCTGGCCGCGCAGCGGCGCCGCCGGGCGCCCGGAAATCGTCGCGCATCAGCGCCGGTACAGGCCCCGACGGCTCGAGTCCCTCGCGCACCACCGCGCGGCGCAGCGGCCCGAGGAGGTTGAGCGCCGCGATCCCGGCGCCGCGCACCATGTGGACGGGCAACAGCCCCGAGATCAGCGAGCGGTTGAGCACGTCGACCGTCCAAACGCGCGAGGTCACGTCGATCCGCCGTGCGCGGGCGTAGGCGTCGAGCGCCTGCGGACCGCCGGGGTCGTCGCCCCGCGCCACGGCCGCGGCCGCGATCTCGGCGATGGTCGCGGCGTCACGGAGGCCGAGGTTGAGCCCCTGGGCGCCGATCGGCGGAATGACGTGCCCGGCCTCGCCGACGAGCGCCACCCGGGACTGCGCGAAGGGCTCCGCGGTCAACCCAGAGAGCGGGAACGCGGCCCGCGGACCGATCTCCCCGATGCTGCCGAGCAGCCCTTGCAGACGACGCTCCAGCTCGTCCCGAAACGCGGCCTCGGGCAATGACTTGAGCCGCTCCGCCGCGGCCGGCCGCTCGACCCGGACGAGGCTCGATGCGCGCCCCGGCATCGGCACCGTCGTCAAGGGACCGGCGTTGCGGTGCAGCTCCGTCGAGACGGCGTGATGGGGCCGGCTGTGGGCGAACGTGCAGGTGAGCGCGGCCTGGTCGTAGGACCACGATCGGGTGGCGATGCCTGCCGCCGCGCGGCAGAGCGACTTGCGGCCGTCGGCGGCGACCACGAGCCGTGCCGCGAGCTGCCGTCCGTCGCCGAGGGTGAGACGCGCCCGTTCGGCGTCGGCTTTGATCTCCACGAGCAGCGACCCGGCCACGAGACGCAGCCCCGGCTCGGCCCTGACGGCCTCCCACAGTGCGTCGACAAGGGCTTGATTGGGCACGTTGTATCCGAACGCCTCGAGGCCCGCGTCGCGCGCCGTGAACGACGTCTCCGGCGCCCGCAGCAGCCCGCCCGTGTCGTCGACCAGCCGGATCGCGGCGATCGGCGCCGCATGGCCGGCGACGGCGTCCCACAGGCCGATGTTCACCAAGAGGCGGATCGAGCCCGCAAACAGCGCCGCGGTGCGCGTGTCGGGCGGCGCTCCGGCGGCCGGCGGCGAGGCGACGAGCGCGGTTTCGACGCCGCTGCGGGCCAGCGCCAGCGCCGCCGCGAGCCCCGCTGGACCGCCTCCGACGACCACCGCGGGGAGCGCGGTCTCGAACCCGGTGTGGTGCGCTGGCATAGGCTCGGGCCCTGGTCCGGATTGAGGAGGAACACGCTGCTGCAACTGAGCTTTCCCGGCTGTGGATAGCATCTTCCGCGACCCGTGGCACGGGGCCTCGATCCGGTCGCGATGCCGGGTTGACAGGCACTGCGTCGCGGCCGCCGGGTTCAGCAAACATCGAGCACAAGACCGAGTCGCGACTCGAAAGTCGTTGTAAATGCGCCACGCGCCAGCATGGATCGCGGTCACGACGGGCTTTTCGGGTTTACGGGGGCGCGGGCCGTGGGGTAGTTCTGGCTCCAGCGAAGGCAACTCTGGTCTCGACAACCATCGTCCGGGATCGCGGGAGCTGAGCGGTAGAGCTTATCGCGGTGCTGAGCCAGATCGAGTTCGAGTGGCCTCGGTTGCCTTGAGTAAGTCCAACGGAGAGTAAGTCATGATCGGGGGACACATGAAGTCGAGTTTTGTTGCGTTGGTCGCCATCGCGGGTCTCGCGGGCGGCATGGCGTCGGCACAGGCCGCCGACCTCGGCGGTGATTGCTGCGCGGATCTCGAGGAGCGCGTCGCCGAGCTCGAGGCCACCACCGCCCGCAAGGGCAACCGCAAGGTCTCGCTCACGGTTTCGGGCTGGGTCAACGAGGCGGTCCTGTTCTGGGACGACGGCGTCGAGCAGAACGCCTATCAGGTGACGAACCTCGTCGCCCAGTCGCGCTTCCGGTTCGTCGGCAGCGCCAAGATCAACGCCGACTGGTCGGCCGGCTACCTGCTCGAGCTCGGCGTCCACGGCGCCAACAGCAGCCAGGTGACCGCCGATACCGATGACGGCGGCGGTCCGAACGCGGTCGGCGTGCGTCATTCGGCCTGGTGGCTGCAGTCCAAGCAGCTCGGCAAGCTGTGGGTCGGCCAGACCTCCTCGGCCACCGACGCCATCACCGAGATCAACCTCGCCAATACGCTGCACTTCGCAACCCAGAACGCCTCGGCGCACTCGGGCGGCTTCGCGGTCCGCACGCCGGCCGGCGTGCTGACCGATGTCCAGCTCCGCCAGTTCATGGGCGGCAACAACAACGCCACGGGCGGCAACACCTCGGCGCAGATCGGCGAGGGCGAGCGCTTCAACGTCGTCAAGTACGAGACCCCGACGTTCGCCGGCTTCGCCATGTCGGTCTCGGCCGGTGAGGACGACATGTGGGATGTCGCCCTGCGTTACGCCGGTGAGTTCTCCGGCTTCAAGATCGCCGCCGGCGTCGGCTACATGAAGTACACCGATCTGGCCGCTGGCGACCTGAACTGCGCCACCCTGAACGCCGCCAACAACAACCCGGCCGTTCAGAACCACGACTGCCAGCAGTTCGGCGCCTCCGGTGCGATCATGCACGTGCCGACCGGCCTCTATGTCCATGCCGCCTACGGTCAGCGCTCCGACGACAACCTGTTCGTCGCCGGCTCCGACGACACCTCGACCCAGCTCTACATCCAGGGCGGCATCGAGCAGAACTTCTTCGGCATCGGCAAG
>JAKAML010000269.1 GCA_021812845.1 Pseudomonadota bacterium | reverse complement strand
GGCCTTGCGGCCGTCGCGGTAACGGTTCTCGGCACGGATCTCGCCGCCGTGCGCGGTCACGATCTCGCGCGAGATGGAAAGCCCGAGTCCCGAGTTGTCGCCCCGGCTCGAGGTGGCGGTCGGGCGGTAGGTGTAGAAGCGCTCGAAGATCGTCGACAGCTTGTCCTCGTCAATGCCGGGGCCGTCGTCCTCGACCGCGATCTCGACTGTGGCGCCGGTGCGGCGCGCGGACAAGAGGACGCGGCCGCCGGGCGGGGAGAACGAGATGGCGTTGTCGACGAGGTTGGTCATGACCTGGCCGATGCGCCCGTCGTTGCCCTCGACGATGAAGCTCGCCGGCGAGGTGATGCCGCCGCCGACCTCGAGTGCGAGCCGGCAGTCGCGGCCGGCGGCCTTGTCGGCGAGCGCGGCGACGACGTTCTCGAGCACGCTGACGATGGCGACCGGCTCGGTGTGCTGGCGGGCGAGCTCGGCATCGAGCCGCGACGCCTTCG
The DNA here is from genome assembly GCA_021812845.1 of Pseudomonadota bacterium. GTDB lineage: Bacteria > Pseudomonadota > Alphaproteobacteria > Rhizobiales > Hyphomicrobiaceae > JAKAML01. The sequence continues at coordinate 3,137 of JAKAML010000269.1, read as the reverse complement.
AGACGTCGGTGATGAGCCGGTTGAGGCGCTTCAACTCGAGCTGGATCTGGGTCACGAGCTCGTCGCGCTGGGCGTCGGTCTTGGCGAAGGTGAGCGATTCCGCGGTCGAGCGGGCGGCGGTCAGAGGGTTCTTCAGCTCGTGGGCGACGTCGGCGGCGAACTTCTCGCTGGCCTCGATGCGGCGGTAGAGGGCTTCCGTCATGGAGCGGAACGCGCGCGCCATCTGCCCGACCTCGTCGCTGCGCTCGGCGTACTCGGGCAGCTCGTGGCGCTGGTTGATGTCGCGGCTGACGACCATCGCCGTGTCGGAGAGCTTGCGCATCGGCCCGGCGACGGTGCGGTCGAGCATCATGGCCGAGACGATGGTGGCGGTCAGCGCCATCGCCGCCAGCAGCAGGATGATGTTGCGCTGCTCGTCGAGGATGCGGTCGATCTCGCCGGGGCGCGTCGACAGGAGGAGCGCGCCATGGACCGCCTTGGCGCGCTGGATCGGCACCGGCATGGCGACGATCTGGTCGCCGTCGTCGTTGAGCAGCAGCATCGGCGTCGACGGGCCGCCCTTGAGCACGGCGGCGAGCTCCTTGTAGGCGGTGCCCTTGCCGCTGCCGATCTCCTTGTAGACCGGCATCTCCTTGTCGATCAGCCACTGCGTCAGCCGGGTCCAGAAGTCCTTCGGCTTGCCCTCGCCGTCGATGCGCTGCTCGCCGCGCTTGATCTGTCCGGGCGAGAGGAAGGACGCCGTGTCGACGATCAGCGAGCCGTCGCGGCCGTAGATGCGGGCGCGCACCCGCGTGTTCTGGGTCAGGCGGCGGAGGATCGGCGTCACCTGCTCGGGACGGATCGAGAGCTCGAGCGCGGCGAAACCGTCGTCGCGGAACGGGATCAGCGAGCCCTCGGCCTCCGGCAGCTTCGCGGGATCGAGGTCGATCTCCTGCCGCGTCACCTTGGCGTTGGCGGCGATGGCGGCGGCGATGATCTCGCCCTGGGTGCGGAGGGCGTCCTGTTTCGCGCCGATCAGCCACGTATGGTACTGCGTGAGGTAGAGGATGCCGAGCAGCAGCAGCAGCAGGCCGACGAGATTGGAGAGCAGGATCCGCCGGAGCAGGTTGGCCGACAGGAAGCGGACCATCGGCTGGCGGGAGAACCACTGCGACAGCGCGGCCGAGTGCCTGCCGGCGCGCGTCGCGTCGCCGGCGCCGGCGGACGACACGGCGTCGCCGGTGGAGCCCGGGCCCGACGCCGACGCGCGGCGAGGCTCGTCGAGGACGACCCCGGCCGCGATCCGATCGGTATCGAGCGCCATGACGCCTCCGCGTGCTGCGGGTGTTATGCTTCCTTGAACCGGTAGCCGACGCCGTAGAGCGTCTCGATGACGTCGAAGTCGTCGTCGACTTGCTTGAACTTCTTCCTCAGCCGCTTGATGTGGCTGTCGATGGTGCGGTCGTCGACGTAGACCTGATCGTCGTAGGCGGCATCCATCAGCGCGTCGCGGGTCTTGACCACGCCCGGGCGGGTGGCGAGCGCCTGCAGGATCAGGAACTCGGTCACGGTCAGCGTCACGGGGCGGTTGTCCCAGTGGCAGGTGTGGCGCTCCGGATCGAGCTTCAGCTTGCCGCGCTCGAGGATGCGGGCGGCCTCGGCGGCGGTGGGCGGGGCGTCCTTGGGCTGGAAGCGGCGCAGGATCGCGCGCACCCGCTCGACGACGAGGCGCTGCGAGAACGGCTTGGCGATGTAGTCGTCGGCGCCCATCTTGAGGCCGAACAGCTCGTCGATCTCCTCGTCCTTCGAGGTCAGGAAGATGACCGGCATCTCCGACTGCTGGCGGACGCGGCGCAGCAGCTCCATGCCGTCCATGCGCGGCATCTTGATGTCGAAGATGCCGAGATCGGCCGGATCCTCCGACAGTGCCTCGAGCGCCTCCTGGCCGTCATTGTAGGTGCGGACCTTGTAGCCTTCGGCCTCCAGCGCCATCCTGAGCGACGTCAGGATGTTGCGCTCGTCGTCGACCAGCGCGATCGTGCTTTTCTCTTTCATGGCCGTTCCTAGCCCCTTGGATTCCGTCACACACTCTCGCATGTATGGCGGCGAGGTGTAGCAATTGTGGCACGGTCGTTGTCGCAACCCTTTGCTGAATGGCTCTTGAATAGGCGACACCCCAGGTGCGGGCAAGGACTATGGCTGTGGACAAGAGGGCCGGTGACGGCCGGGCGGCGGCCAGGCGGGTCGGGGACGAAAGCCCGGCCGCGGCGGCGTCGCGGCTCGTCCGCCAGGCGCGGAAAGGGGCGCTCGGGACACTCGATCCGGGCACGGGTCACCCCTACGCCTCGCTGGTCACGCTGGCGACCGAGCCCGACGGGACGCCATTGATGCTCGTTTCGCGGCTGGCGCTGCACACCCGCAATCTCGACCGCGACGCCCGCGCGAGCCTGATGATCGACGGTACGGGCGTGGACGGCGACCCGCTGGCCGGGGGGCGGGTGACGCTGATCGGGCGGGCGGCACCGAGCGCGAGCGCGACCGCGCCGCGACGCTTCCTGGCGCGGCATCCCTCGGCGGCGGTCTATGCCGGCTTCGCCGACTTCCGCTTCTTCGCGTTCACCATCGAGCGCGCGCATTTCGTCGGCGGGTTCGGCCGCATCGTCGATCTCGAGCCCGGTGCGTTCGTGGCTCCGTTCACGGGCGCCGCCGACCTGATCGCGGCCGAGGCGGAGATCGTGGCGCACATGAACGTCGATCACTCCGATGCGGTGGCTCTCGTCGCCATGGCGCACGGCGGGAGCGGCGGCGACTGGCTGATGACCGGCATCGATCCGGCCGGCATCGATCTCGTCGGCCCGGTGGCGGGCGGGCTCAGGGTCGCGTTCGAGGAGCCGGTGCTGACGCCGGGCGCGGCGCGCCGGGCGCTCGTGGAGCTGACCGCGGCGGCGCGGCGCCGGCTCGGTAAATCCTGATCTCCGAGGAACGGGTTTCGGCGCACCGCGGCTGCGCGGCGATCGCGCAGCGCGGGCGATTGCCCGATCGGACGGCAGACGTGCGCATACTGCATACGCCGTAGATCGTTTCCGGACCGCTATACATTGTGAATAGACGCCTTTTCGACTTTGTGACGGATTGTGGTGGCGAGGGCTGGGGATTAC
>JAKAML010000268.1 GCA_021812845.1 Pseudomonadota bacterium | reverse complement strand
AGCCGTTCGCCTTGCCGGCCTCGTAGACGATGTTCTGGAGTTCCTCGGCGGAGGCATCGCGTGGAGCGGCGGCGAGCGCCGCCTCGAGCGCCTCGAGCGCCCTGCGCTCGGTCGCCGTCGGCGCACGGAACCGCTTCGCGGGCTTCACGAAGTCGTCGTAGTAGGCGACCGCGTAGCCGACCAGCTTGTCGAGGATCGGGTGTGTCTCTGGCGCTGCTTCGGGTGCCGAGCGCCTGATGAAGCCCCACAGCACGTCGCGGTCGTGGGCGTTCGACGCCGAGACGAGGTTCAACATCAACGCGAAGGTGACGGGTACGTCGCCCACGGGCGGCGCGCCGCCGTGGATGTGCCAGACCGGGTTGTCGGCCTTGGCCTTGCCGTCCTGGCCGGGATAGGCGGCGAGCAATTGCAGGTACTCATCGACGGCGCGCGGGATGACGTCGAAGAACAGGCGCTTGGCGGTCTTCGGCTTCTGGAACATGTAGAGCGACAGGCTCTCCGGGCTCGCGTACTTGAGCCATTCGTCGATCGAGAGCCCGTTGCCCTTCGACTTCGAGATCTTCTCGCCCTTGTCGTCGAGGAACAGCTCGTAGTTGAAGCCCTCGGGCGGCACTCCGCCCAACGCGCGGCAGATCTTCGACGACAGCGTAACCGAATCGATGAGATCCTTGCCGGCCATCTCGTAGTCGACGCCGAGCGCCGTCCAGCGCATGGCCCAGTCGGCCTTCCACTGGCACTTGACGGCGCCGCCCGTCACCTTGGTTTCGACCTTGGCGCCGGTCTCGGGATCGAGGTAGACGACGGTGCCGGCTTTCGGGTTGCGCTCGATCATGGGCACCTGCAGCACGCGGCCGGTGCGCGGGCATACGGGGAGGAACGGCGAGTACGTCGCGCGCCGCTCGGGCCCGAGCGTCGGCAGGATGACGTCCATCACCTTGTCGTAGACCTCGAGCATCCGGACCAGCGTCGCGTCCATCATGCCCGAGCGGTAGCACTCGGTCGCCGACAGGAACTCGTAGTCGAAGCCGAAGCGGTCGAGGAAGGCGCGCAGCCGCGCATTGTTGTGGTGGGCGAAGCTCTCGTGGGTGCCGAAGGGATCGGGAACCGCGGTCAGCGGCTTGTCGAGGGCCGCGGCAAGGCGGTCCTTGTTCGGGACGTTGTCGGGCACCTTGCGGAGGCCGTCCATGTCGTCGGAGAAGCAGACGAGGCGGGTCTTGCGGCGGCCCTCGGTCAAGGACTCGAAGGCGCGGCGGACCATGCTCGTGCGCGCCACCTCGCCGAAAGTGCCGATGTGCGGGAGGCCCGAAGGGCCGTAGCCGGTCTCGAATACGACGGTCTTGTCCTTGCCGCCGGGCAGCTTTTCGAGGCGGGCGACGAGCCGCCGCGCCTCCTCGAACGGCCACGACCTGGCCTCGGACGGCAGGGCCTCGGACGGCAGGGCGTCGGCGGACGCGGGCGGGGGGGCGTGGGCGGTGGTCATGGGGTGTGGTCCTGGCAAGGTCCGTGCGCCGGGATCGCCCCAGAGGGGATCGAGGGGATCGCGCGCGACGGAACGGGGCCGGCGCGGCCGGCATCCGGTATGGCGCTCGTTTAGGCGTCCCCCTCCGGCGCGTCAATCGCGCCGCACTATGGCGCGTTCGCAGATGTTGGCGCCATCCGACCCGCCTTCGGCACACCGGCCGGATGGCGCGTTCGCATAGCCACGATCGGAGCCACGCGCAACGCCCCGGCAACCGAGAGATTCCCAACCCTACTTGAGCACCACCGTCGAAGGCTCGGCCGCGGGCAGATAGATCTTCACGCAGTCGCCCGGCCCGGTCGTCGTCACCCAGGGATGCGTGCGGAACGTGTCGAAGGTTCTGGTCTCGCCGGGGTTCAATCCGCCATAGCTCTTCTGCTGGCCCTTGAAGTCGATCCAGTTGAGGCCGCGATACATCCCCGACTTGTTGACGAAGGTGATCCTGGTCGGCTCCTTCGAATGCTGCGACCGGAGCGACTTCGTCTCGCCGCATCCGCGCTCGCCGGCCCTGGCCGAGGACGGCACCGTCTGTGCCGCAGCCGCGCCGCTGCCGAGCCCAACCGGCGAAACCCAGGCACCGGCCGGCAATCCGATGCCGAGCATCGCGCCGAGGATCGTGAGCCGTACCGAAGGCGCTGTCATGCCCCACCCCTCGTCTCGTTCGCCGACGCCGGATACTACCGATGCGGGGCACACGGCGCCAGCGCGACGGTCGCCGCCATCGACACTGTTGCAGGAGTCGCCGGGACCACCTATCTGGGGCTTCACGTTCGCGTCCGGCACGCCTCTATTCCCTTTCCCCGAAAGCGGATCGAGAGGCGAAGCCGCCGGCGCGTCGGCGACGACAATTCTACGCGCGAGCCCGACTTGACCCACACCGTCACCATCCCGCCCGAGTGGGCGCCGCAGAAGGCGATCTGGACCGCCTGGCCGGCCGCGGCCGAGCAGTGGAACGGCGACCTCGCGAGCCCGCGCCGCGACGTCGCCGCACTCGTCCGCGCGCTCGCCGCAGCCGGCAACCGCGTGCGCCTCCTGGTCAATGGCGACGAAGCGGACGCGAGCGCCCGCGCGGCGCTCCGCGGCCTGGCTGGCGTCGAATGCGTCCCCGCCCGCTACGGCGACATCTGGCTCCGCGACACCGGCCCGATCTTCGCCCGCGACGGCGGCAGGACCGTCGCGCTCCGCTTCGCCACCAACAGCTGGGGCGGCAAGTTCGACCTGCCCGACGACGCCACCGTCGGCGACGACGTGGCGCGGCTCGCGGCGGCCGACATCCGCCGCTTCCCGTTCGTGCTCGAAGGCGGCGCCATCGACCACGACGGCGAGGGCACGGTCCTGACCACGCGGCAGACGCTGCTCAATCCCAACCGCAACGGCTGGAGCGAGGCCGAGGCCGAGGCGGCGCTGCGCTCCGCGCTCGGCGCGCGCAAAGTCATCTGGATCGACGAAGGGCTCGACGGCGACCACACCGACGGCCACATCGACAACATCGCGCGCTTCACGGCACCCGGAAAAGTCGTGTGCCAGGCCCCGGCCGGCGAGGACGATCCCAACGCGCGGACGCTCGACGCCATCGCCACCACGCTCGGCCGCGCGACCGACGCCGCCGGCCGCCGGCTCGACGTGGTCCGCATCCCGGGCGTGGGACGCTACCTCGACGCCCGCGGCGAGACCTCGCCCGCCTCCCACATGAACTTCATCGTCGCCAACGGCATCGTCGTGGTGCCGGTCTACGGCACTCCGTCCGAGCCCGCGGCCCTCGCGGCGCTCGGCAAGGTCTTCCCCGGCCGCAAGGTGGCCGGCGTGTCGTCCCGGGGCCTGCTCGGCGCCGGCGACGCCGGCGGCGGCTCGTTTCATTGCATCACCCAGCAGGAGCCGGCGGCATGAAGCGGCGAAAGGTGACCGTGGCGGCGCTGCAGACCACCTATGGCCCCGACATCAAGGAGAACATCGCGAAAACCGAGGCGCTGGTCGCCGCAGCGGCGAAGCGGAAGGCCGAGATCATCCTGCCCTCGGAGCTGTTCCAGGGCATCTATTTCTGCACGCGGCAGGATCCGCGCTGGTTCGAGACCGCCTACCCAGCGGCCGAGCATCCCTGCGTCACCGCGCTCGCGAAGCTCGCCGGGA
>JAKAML010000267.1 GCA_021812845.1 Pseudomonadota bacterium | reverse complement strand
CCTCGCGGGACTCGACCTGACGCGAGAGCTGCGACAGCGCGATGATCGGCGCCCCGAGCTCTTTCGCCAGCGCCTTGAGCCCGGTCGTGATCTCGGTGATCTCCTGCACGCGGTTGGCGTCCGACCGCTTGCCGGAGCCCGACAGGAGCTGGAGGTAGTCGACAACGAGCAGCCCCAGTCCGTGCTGGCGCTTGAGCTTCCTCGCCCGCGCCGCGAGCTGGGCGATGGTAATGCCGCCGGTCTGGTCGATGTAGAGCGGAATGCGGCTCATCTCCTGGCTGACCTCGACCAGCTTCGCGAACTCGCCCTGGTCGATCATGCCGCGCCGGATCTTCTCCGAAGCGATCTCGGCCTGCTCGGAGAGGATGCGGGTGGCGAGCTGCTCCGCCGACATTTCGAGCGAAAAGAACGCGACCACGCCGCCGTCGACGACCTTCGTCGTGCCGTCGGGCTGCGGCTCGGAGCGGAAGTTCCTCGCCACGTGATAGGCGATGTTGGTGACGAGCGCGGTCTTGCCCATCGACGGGCGGCCCGCGAGCACGATCAGGTCCGACGACTGCAACCCGCCCATCTTGTTGTCGAGGTCCGAGAGCCCGGTCGCGATGCCCGACAGATGGCCGGCGCGCTGGAACGCCGCGTTCGCCATGTCGATCGCGGTCGTCAGCGCGGTGCCGAAGCTCTGGAAGCCCTGCCCGTACTTGCCGCCCTCGGCGAGCTGGTAGAGGCGACCTTCGGCCTCCTCGATCTGGGTCTTCGGCGGCAGGTCGATCGGGCTGTCGAACGCCGAATTGACCATGTCCTCGCCGATCAGGATCAGGTGGCGGCGGACGGCGAGATCATAGATCGTGCGGCCGTAGTCGTGGGCGTTGATGATCGTCGTCGCGTTGGCCGCGAGGCGGCCGAGATACTGCGGCACCGTGAGGTGCGGATCGATCGGCTCGGCGTTCTCGAAGAACGTCTTCATGGTGATCGGCGTCGCCTGCTTGCCGGCCTGGATCAGCTTCCGCGCGACCTCGAAGATCTCGGCGTGCAGGGGATCGTAGAAGTGCCCGCTCTCCAGGAAGCCGGAGACGCGATCGAGGGATTCGTTGTTGACCAGGATCGCGCCGAGCAGCGCCTGCTCGGCCTCGATGTTGTGCGGGGCCTGACGGAAGGTCATGGGCTCGTCGGCGGCCGCGACGGCCTTGAGCTTGTCGACGGGAAGAAGTGCTGTCTGTGCCATGGCGCGATGCTATGGCGAGGGGGCGATTCGCCCCAACAGGCGGCAGCGGCGAAATTCGCCGGCCATCCCCGCTACGCACACGGCCGGGGGCTTGCGGAGGATCGAATCGCGCGGCTCGGGGCCCACATCCCGATCCGTGGGGGGGCCTCTGCAACGCGACAGGCGCCCGCGATGGTCCGCGGACGCCTGTCTCCATCCGGCGTTTCCGGCGGCCGGGAGCTACGCCTCCGCGGCCTCGCCCTCGTCCTTCCTGGCGCCGTCCTCGAACATCTCGTCGGGATTGAACGTCTCGAGCTCGATCTTCTCGTCCTTGACCAGGGTCACGTCCTCGCCGCGGAGCTGGCGTTCGGCCTCGTCGGCCGAGCGGGCGACGTTGAGCGTCACCTTGACCACGACCTCGGGATGCAGCGCCACGCGGACCTCGTGCAGGCCGAGCGCCTTGATCGGCTTGTCCATCACGACCTGCCGGCGGTCGATGCTGAAGCCGCCCGCGGTGACCACGTCGGCGATGTCGCGGGTCGAGACGGAGCCGTAGAGCTGGCCCGTGTCGCCGGCCGAGCGGATCGAGACGAACGCCTTGCCGTCGAGCCTGGCGGCGACCGCCTCGGCCTCCTTCTTCTGCTCGAGGTTGGTCGCCTCGAGCTGGGCGCGCTGGCCCTCGAAGGTCTTGCGGTTGTCGTCGGTGGCACGCAGCGCCTTCTTCTGCGGCAGGAGATAGTTGCGCGCGTAGCCGTCCTTGACGGTGACGACGTCGCCCATCTGGCCGAGCTTGCCGATGCGCTGGAGCAGAATGACCTGCATGGTGGAACTCCTGTTGTTGATCGTGGAAGGTGTGAAGGGAAGGATGGTGTGAAGGGTAGGGTTCAGGTGCCGCTCGGCGGATCGGCGCGTCCCGGCGGTCTGGATCCCGGCGGCGGCGACTGGCGCAGCGGTCGGATGGCGTCGGCGAGACCGAGGATGGCGATCAGCAGCGACGCCAGCGTGTTGAATACGACGAGGCCGCCGTAGATGCCCCACAGCGCGAAGGCCCGCCACGGATGGCCGCGGGTTACGTGATGGATGACGGCGAGGCCGGCCAGGACGTAGGCGAGGAACAGCGCGCCGAACAGCGCCGACGCCGCGAGGCCCGGCAGGCCGTCGAGGAACGTTGCCGCCGTCGTGATCGCGAACATCAGCGGCACGCCGCGCGGATAGGCGAGCGCCGCCAGATCCGGCCACGGGCGTCCGAGCACGCGGTCGAGCACGCCCGCCGCCTTGACGATGCGCCCGCCGAGCCAGGCGTTGAGCAGCACCGTGCCCATCACCGAGATCGCCATCACCGCCGGCAGCAGCACCAGCGCGACCTCGGAGAGGTCGTCGATCTCCTTGGCCGACAGGGTCTTGCCGCCCGAGAGCTCGGGGAACTGCTTCTGCGCGAAGGTCTCGACGAAGCCGCGGATTGCGGTCTTGATGGCCCCCATGTCGGGACCCATGAACAGCAGCACGCCGAGCGTCAGCGCCGCCGCCACGATCGCGGTCCAGATCACGATCCGTCCGACCGGATACCACTCGACGCTGCCGTCGGGCGCGGCGCGGCTCAACCCCGCGAGGTAGCTCACGAGCACCATCGGCAGGGCCTGGGTCGCGAGGAACGCGACGGCGAAGCCTGGCGAAACGGCGTTGGCGAGGGCCGCGGCGCCGGCGAATGCGGCCGCCGCTGCGGCACGATAGCCCCAGCCGAGGCCCGCGACCGCGATCGGCAGGCTGGTGACGAACGCGACGGCGGCGCGCAGGGGCGCGACGCCGGTGGCCGCCGCCGCGAACAGCAGCGCCGCGCCGAGGCCGGCCACGATACCGATGAGAAGGGCGTTGGTCATTCCGAGCTGTCCCGCGTCTGGCGCGGATGCGGAGTGGGCATCCGAAGCGCCAGTTTCAAGTCGCGGTTAGAGGCGGCGCTCGCGCCGCCCCAACCATTGGTGGTGGGATCGAGGAGGAAGGGAGCAGGGATCAGGGACGAGGGACGGGATGCGACCCGCCGCCGTGGCCCATATCTCTGGTCTCTGGTCCCCGATCCCCGATCCCTCACTTCAGAACGTAGGGCAGCAGCCCGAGGAAGCGGGCGCGCTTGATGGCGCGCGCGAGCTCGCGCTGCTTCTTGGCCGAGACGGCGGTGATGCGGCTCGGCACGATCTTGCCGCGCTCCGACACGTACCGGCCCAGGAGACGGACGTCCTTGTAGTCGATCTTCGGCGCCTGATCGCCCGAGAACGGGCAGGTCTTGCGGCGACGGTGGAACGGACGGCGCGCTGGGCCGCCGGCTGCGATCTCTGCCATGGGTCAGCCCTCCGAGCCGGACGTGGAACCGGGATTGTTGTCGCCGCGCGGGCCGCGCGGACCGCGCGGACCGTCGCCGAACCCGCCTTCGCGGGGCGGGCGCGGACCGCGCGGGCCGTCGCCGAAA
>JAKAML010000266.1 GCA_021812845.1 Pseudomonadota bacterium | reverse complement strand
GGCCGGCGTTGCCGTTGGCGAGGAGACGAGGTCGCGCGACGTCCCCGTAGCCGGTCGCGCAACCCGGGCGCGGGCGGGCTCGTCCTTGCGGTAGAAGACATTGATGCGGGCGAGCTCGTTGACGTAGTCGAGTGACAGGATCTGGTAGTGGGTGACGTCGACGCCGAGCCGCTGCGACAGGCCGCGGCGCATCTCGACCGGGTCCGACAGCGCGTCGCGGTCGATGGCGTCGAGCGTCACCTTGACCCCGTCGACCGCGCTCAGGACGCGCGGATGGTCCATGACGTAGGCGCCGGCGAGCACGATGAGGACGATCGTCGCGACGAAAGCCAGTGTCGTTCCCTGGACGGCGCAGATCACCGCGATGGCGACGCTGCCGAAGAAGTAGGGCATCTCGACCTTGCTGATCGGCTCCGAGCGCAGCGTGAAGAGAGCGAGGATCGCGAACAGGCCGAAGCCGGCGGCGACGCTCACCTCGATGCGCGACAGGATCGCGAGGACGGCGAACACGAACACGTTGAACAGAGAGGCGGCTGTGACGATCTCCTTGTCGCGGTAGCGGCGATAGTACAGCCCGAAGATCAGCGCCGACATGGCAGTCAGGTCGATCGCGAACCGGACGAGGATCTCGGCGAGCGGGCCCGTCAATTCGGTCTGGAAGGCGCTGATGGCGGATACGAACATTGGTCATCCCCTTTGCCGTTCGACAGGTCACTGGCGATGTGGATTGCGCAGGTCCTGAAGGTGTCATCGACGGTCGCGCTCTTGTCACCCAACCGTCGCAGAACCGTCACGGAGCGCAGAACGCCGGCGGGCGAACGCTATTCCAGGCCGATGCGAAATTCCGCACACCTCCCTCGGCGAATCGTGGGCGGAGGCAAGGTGCGGCAGGTCACCCGCGGCGTCCGCACGCGACGAGGAGCGACGCGATCAGCAGCGCGACGACGGCGAGGGGTGCGTAGTGCGCCGCCCCGATGAGAACAGACCATGTGATGTCGGAGTAGTGCTCGAGAGCGTCCATGGCGCACCTCGGCCGGACCCGCCGCCTACGGGAGCGCGTTCCGGCCCTGCCGCCGCGGGGAGTGCGGGTCCGTGGACGGCGGCAGGGCCGGTGTCCGCCGCCCGGCGTCGATTGGGCGAGCCGGCGCGGTGGCGGGGCGGTGTGTGAGCTCGAAAACGCTGGCCAGCGCGGCCTATTCCTCCGCCGATGAAGAAAATGTGACGGCGGACCGCCGCCTCGACCGATGCCCGGGCCGGCCCGCCCCGCAGATGGGAGGTGCCCCGGGAATAGGTCTCGATGACCATCGTTTATGGCGTCACAGCCTCGATGCAGGTTCGGAACATGACCGTGGACGTTCGCCAGGAAATCGTCGCGCTGCTGCCACGGCTCCGGCGATTCGCCTGCGCGCTCACCGGGTCGCTCGACGAGGCCGACGATATCGTGCAGGCCGCCTGCGAGAAGGCGCTGGGTCGCCTCGACCAGTTCACGCCCGGAACCCGGTGCGACCAGTGGATGTTCCAGATCATCCGCACGGTGTGGATCGACAAGCTGCGCCACACCAGGCGGCGGCAGGGCATCAACGTGGCGGACGACGTCGAGCAGGTCGCCTTCGATGCGCGAATTCACGAGCAGGCGGAGGCGCGCATGGATCTGGCCATCATACGACGCGAGATTGCCAGGCTGCCGGAGGAGCAGCGGGTGATCCTGGTCCTCGTGACCGTCGACGGGCGCAGCTATCAGGAGACCGCGACCATGATCGGCGTGCCCATCGGCACCGTGATGAGCCGCCTGTCGCGGGCACGCCGGCGACTGGCGGAAGCACTCGATGGAGAGCTCCATCCCGAATTGCGGACACCGCGAGTGGTAGGGCAGGCAGAATGACACCGTTGAACGACGAGATCCTGGTGGCGATGGCCGACGGTGCGCTGACGGCCGAGGAGCGGCTCGCCGCCGAGCGGCTGCTGACGGCCGATGCCCGTGCGCGGCGGCTCCTGCTGCTGCTCAGGCTGTCGGCCATGGCCATTCGCGAGTCGTTCTCGGAGCGCGAGCTCGGAGAGGTTCCCGAGCGGCTGCACCGGACGGTGGCGGCAGACGCCGCCCGCCCGGTCGCGGCGGCGGCCCGACTGCGGCGGATCGGCACCCGATGGCGCCGTTGGATCGCAGCGCCGGCCGCCGCCTTCGCGCTGGGTATGCTGGTCGCGGTTGCGGTCTCGCCGGTTCACGTCCCGACGGCGGACGGAGAGCAGGTCGGCCTCGGGGCAGTGGCGCGCGGCAGCGAGCTCGCCGCGACGCTCGAGCGCTTTCACGCGCCGCAGTTCACGCCGGCCTCCGGTGCAGCCGGCCGGTTCGTGGTGGCAGCCTCCATGCGCGACCGGTTCGGCAACGCCTGTCACGAGGTCGACGTCGCCGCGGCCGCCGCGGACGACGGCTCCGTCGCCGATCTGATCGTGGTGTGCCGCACGCGCGACGGCGGATGGTCGGTGGTCGGTGCCGTCGCGGCGTCGACCCGGGTCACGGCGCCCTACGTGCCGGAGGATGGATCGGCCCGGAGCGCGCTGAGCGGCATTCTGGCCATGATCGGAGCGCAGCACCGTTCGGGTGCTGCCGAGAAGGAGAGCGGGACGCAATGAGCCGGACCATTCTTGCGGGGCGCCCGGACGACGAGATCTTGCTCGCGTTCGCAGACGGCACGCTCGCAGCCGAGGACGCGGAACGGGTCGCACGGTATCTCGAGACCGATGCCGACGCCTGCGGCCTCGTCGGCCGCCTCAGGCGATCGGGTGCGATCGCGGCCGGCGCCTTCGACGACGTGCTGAACGAGCCGGTTCCCGGTCAATTGATCGCGACCGTGCTCGGAGCACCCGCCAACGTGGTCGGACTGGCCCGGCCCCGCCGGTCGCACCTGCCGGCCGCGTCGTGGTCGCGCGCACTCGCGGCGTCGCTCCTGCTGTCCATCGGCGCCGCGAGCGGCTATTTCGCCGGCATGTCGTCGCACCCGGTCGCCGGTCGCGCCGTGACCGGGCTCGACATGCTCGCCGCGGGCTCGCGACTCGACTTGCTCGCCGCGGGCTCGCGACTGGCCGAGGTGCTCGAGACACAGCCGAGCCATCGGCCCTCGACCATTCCGGTCGCTGGCGGCGGCATGGTGGAGGCGGTGGTCGTCGCCACGTATCGGGACGGCGCCGGCCGTTACTGCCGCGAGATCGAGTTGACGCCCGAGGACACGCCGGGCGCCGATGTCGCGCTGACCATGGCCCTGGCCTGCCGTCCGGCTGACGGCGGCTGGCGACTCGAAGGGGCGTTCCGCGTCGCCTCCGCCTCGGGCGCTGTGGCCGGCGAGTACAACCCGGCCGGCAGCTCCGCGTCGTCGCCGCTGGACAGCCTGCTCAGGATGCACGGCGCGGTCGGCGCCATGTCGCCGGCTGACGAGGCCACGCTCATCCGCGGCGGCTGGCGCCGGCAGGACCCGTAGCGCGTCATGACCGCCGGCGCACGGTGCGGCGTCACGGGCGCGGCGGCATCGGGGCGCCCTTTGCCGCCGCACCCCGGTGGATAGTGACGTGAGTTGCCGCGACAGGTGTGTGGCCGGGTCGAGCCATTTCACGGGATCCCATCGTCCTGCACGAGCGCTGACTGCGCCTGGCGGCCCGGTGGATCGGGCGGGACACTTGACAC
>JAKAML010000265.1 GCA_021812845.1 Pseudomonadota bacterium | reverse complement strand
GCCGAGCTCGCGAGCAAGGTCAAGTCGGAATTCATCGCCAACATGAGCCACGAGCTGCGGACGCCGCTCAACACGGTGATCGGGTTCTCGAAGCTGCTCGCCGAGCACGAGCGCCGCAAGCTGCCCGACGCCGACATCGTCGAGTATGCCCAGCTCATCAAGGACGCCGCCGACCACCTGCTCGCGGTCATCAACGACATCCTCGACATCTCCAAGATCCAGTCGGGCCGCTACACCCTCGACGCGCGCGAGATGAACATCGACGAGATCGTCGGCGCCGCCGTCGCCTCGTTCCGCGTCGCAGCCGACGAGGCGCAGGTGCAGATCCTGTCGCGGCTCGCCATCGACCTGCCGCCGATCCGCGGCGATGCGGTCAAGTTCCGCCAGATCATCACCAACCTGCTGTCGAACGCCATCAAGTTCACCCGCCCCGGCGGATCGATCTCCATCGAGGCGCTGCGCGCCAGCGATGGCGGCGTCACGATCCTCGTCCGCGACACCGGCGTCGGCATGAGCCAGGAGGAGATCCTCGTCGCCCTGACGCCGTTCGGCCAGGTCGACGGCACGCGCGCCCGCTGGCGCGAGGGAACGGGCCTCGGCCTGCCGATCGCCAAGGCGCTGGTCGAGCTGCACGGCGGCCGGCTCGAGATCCGCAGCGCCAAGGGCATGGGCACCGAGGTCGCCGTGATCCTGCCGTCGCGCCACCTCGTGACCGCCGCCGACGCCCACACCGCATTCCACGACCCAGCCGTTCATCAGAGACCGTCGACCGCCGTTTGAGGCGCAGGAAACCGGGGACACCATGCAGTTCACGCCCGCGATGCACGACATGAGCGCCGGAGCCGGAGCCGGCGACAACTCGATCGGACGCATCGTCTCGGTCACCGGATCGAAGGCCATCGTGCTGCTCGACGGCAACGGCGACGGCCGCGTCCGTGCGGTCTCGGAGCGGCCGGAGATGGGCACCCTGCTCGGCATCGACACCGCCAACACGGTGGTCCTCGCCATCGTCTCGGCGTTGAGCGTGCCCGTCCCCGCCCAGCGCGACGGCGACAGCGAGATCTGGATCGCCGAGCTCGGCCTCGTCGGCGAGCTCTGGAAATCCGCCGAAGGCCGCGGCGCCACCTTCAACCGCGGCGTCACCGTCTATCCCGCGCTCGGCGACCGCGTCCGAGTTGCGTCGAAGTCCGAGCTCGAGTTCGCCTTCTGCGGCGACATGGCCCGCTCGGTCCGCGTCGGAACCATCCGGCAGGATTCGTCGATCCCGGCCATGGTCCGCGTCGACGACCTGCTCGGCAAGCACTTTGCCATCCTCGGCACCACCGGCACCGGCAAGTCGTGCACCACCGCTCTCATCCTGCGCTCGATCCTGAAGAAGAACCCCGCCGCCCACATCGTCCTGCTCGACCCCCACAACGAATACGCCACGGCGTTCAGCGAGTGGGCGGAGGTCATGAACCCGCGCAACATGCAGCTCCCGTTCTGGCTCCTCAACTTCGAGGAGATCGTCGAGGTGCTGGTCGGCGACCCGAACCGCAAGGCCGAGATCGAGGTGCTGCAGGAGCTGATCCCGATCGCCAAGAGCCGCTACAGCTCCGGCCGTGCCAACGAATCGCAGAAGATCCGCCGCGGCGTGCTCGACACCGGCCGCTTCACCGTCGACACGCCCGTCCCCTACCGCATCTCGGACCTGACGAGCCTCATCGACGAGCGCATGGGCAAGCTCGAGAACAAGCGCGACCTCGCCCCATACCGCAACCTGAAGGGCCGCATCGATGCCATCTCGCAGGATGCGCGCTACGCCTTCATGTTCGGCTCGCTCACCGTCTACGACGGCATGACGCAGGTGCTCGGCCGCATCTTCCGCGTGCCGGTGAACTCGAAGCCCCTGACGATCCTCGAGCTGACCGGCATCCCGACCGAGATCGTCAACGTCGTCGTGTCCGTGCTCTGCCGCCTGACCTTCGACTTCGCGCTCTGGAGCGAGGGCCAGGTGCCGGTGACGATCGTCTGCGAGGAGGCGCACCGCTACGTCCCCTCCAACCCCAATGCCGGCTTCGAGCCGTGCAAGCGCGCGATCGCCAAGATCGCCAAGGAGGGCCGCAAGTACGGCGCCTCGCTGTGCATCGTCACCCAGCGCCCGGCCGAGATCGATCCGACGATCCTCAGCCAGTGCAACACCGTGTTCGCGCTCCGCATGTCGAACGACAAGGATCAGAACATCGTGCAGTCCGCGGTCGCCGATACCGGCTCGGGCCTCCTCGAGTTCCTGCCTTCGCTCGGCCAGCGCGAGGCGATCGCGTTCGGAGACGGCATGACGCTGCCGGTCCGCATCAAGTTCGACGAGCTGCCCAAGAACGCGCTGCCGCGCTCCTCCACCGCCCGCTTCACCGAGAAGTGGCAGAAGTCGGTCGGCGACGAGGGCTTCCTCGAACAGGTCGTCGAGCGCTGGCGCGCCTCCGGCATCGGCTCGGCGGGCGACGCCAGCCAGCAGGCGGCGATGATGGCCGACGCGCTCGGCTTCGGCGGCCGCGGCGACGGCGGCGAGGAGATGCCGGCATTCGAGGACGAGGGTCTCGACGGGCAGCCGGCCGCACTCCGCACGCGCGATCCCGACGTGCTGCGCAGCCAGCCCATGGCCGCGGCCTCGGCCGGCAACTACGGCCACCAGGTCAACCCCAACCGCGGCGCGCCGACGCTGCGCAAGGACAGCGCACCCGCTGGCGCGGGCACGGGCTACGGCGCCGCCATGCCTGCCATCGGCGGCGGAACGGGCGGCATCGCCGCGCGGCCGTCGGCACCCACCATCCGCCGCGATCTCCTGTCGCCGCAGGCGCCGGCCACCGCCGCACCCACGCCTCAGGCCGCCGGGGCGGGCGGCGAGCAGCAGATCAGCTCGGGCGTGCGCTCGCTGCGCGAGCGGCTGCTGCAGCGCCCGTCGGGGCGCTGAGCCGCAGCACGCCCACAGCACTCGGTCCTCCGGCCCTCGGGCCACCGCCCGAACTCGGGCGACCCGGGTTGCAGCCGCACCGCCCCGCCCGCCGACCGCCCCGCCCGCCGACCGCCACGGCCCGCCTACCTCCAAGGCGGTTGTTGAGGGCGGTCGCGGCACCTGTTACATGGTTAATCCGATTTGCGGTGCCGCCCACGGCCCCCCGTCGCGGGGGCCGGTAGCCCGATGCCGCTCGCGTTCGCGTCCCGCCGGGCCCTCGCCCGACCCGCACTCGCCCGGCCCGGACCGGCCGGAGCCCGCTCCGTTCTGGAGAACGTCTCGATGAGCGCGATCTTCCCCGTCATCCTCTCGGGCGGCTCCGGCACACGCCTGTGGCCGCTGTCGCGCGCCATGTATCCGAAGCAGTTCATCCGCTTCTTCAACGGCCAGAGCGCGAGCTTCCTCGGCTCGACGCTCACAAGGCTGAAGCAGGACGCGGGCTTCGAGCCGCCGCTCCTGCTGTGCAACAACGACCACCGCTTCCTCATCAAGGAGGAGCTCGACCGCTCGGCCATCAAGCCGCGCGCGATCATCCTCGAGCCGGTCGCCCGCAACACCGCGCCGGCCATCGCCGCGGCCGCGCTCGCCGCCCTGCGCGAGCGCTCCGACGCCATCCTGGTCGTGATGCCGTCCGACCACGTGGTCAAGGACGAGGCGCGGTTCGTGGAAGCCGTGCGCCGCGCCGCCAAGGTCGCGGCCAC
>JAKAML010000264.1 GCA_021812845.1 Pseudomonadota bacterium | reverse complement strand
CCCAGGTTCCCGCCGAGGGTACGCTGATGCCCGATACCTATCGCTACTCCAAGGGCATGGCGCGGCAGGAGCTGATCGAGCGGATGCAGTCGGAGCATCAGAAGTTCGTCGCCGCCGTCTGGGAGAAGCGCGCCAGGGATCTGCCGGTCCAGACCGTCGAGCAGGCGGTCACGCTGGCCTCGATCGTCGAGAAGGAAACCGGCCGCGCCGACGAGCGCGAGCGGGTGGCGGCGGTGTTCGTCAACCGCCTGCGCAAGGGAATGCGGCTGCAGTCGGACCCGACGATCATCTATGGCATCGTCGGCGGACAGGGCAGCCTCGGGCGCCCGATCACGCGCTCCGACATCGACACCCCGACGATCTACAACACGTATACGATCAACGGCCTGCCGCCGGGACCGATCTGCAATCCGGGCCGCTCGGCCATCGAGGCGACGCTCAACCCCGCCAAGACCACCGATCTCTATTTCGTCGCCGACGGCACCGGCGGCCACACCTTCTCCGACACGCTGAAAGAGCACAACGCCGCGGTCCAGAACTGGCGCAAGGTCGAGAAGGAGTTGAGGACCCGGCAGCCGGAGCCGGCGCCTGGCCAGCCGCCGACCCGGGCGGTGTCGCGTCCGGCGCCGGCGGCCGGTGCCGCCGCCGGAAACGCCATTCCCGTTCCCGCCAATGCCGAGCCGCCACCCCCGGCCGCCGCTGCCGCCGCGGCGCCTGCGTCGGCACAGCCCGCCGCGCCGGAAACCGCGGCGCCCATCGCCGCCAGTGCGTCGACGGTCCCGCTGCCCGTGCGCAAGCCCAAGAAGTAGAGCCGGCGGCGTTCGCGCACCACCCGGCCGACCGCCTCCGCCGGGTCGGCTGCCGCTCGCCGGCGTCCGCTTGTTGCCCGCCGCCGATCCCGCTAAACATCACCCGCCCCAGCAGGTGCGCGCCGGACCCGTGCCGGTGGCGCCCATCGCCGCCACCACCCTCGATCGGCAGCACGACATGACACTGAGGAGCATGACCGGGTTCGCGCAGAGCGACGGCAGCCATGGCGACGTCGCGTGGACCTGGGAGCTGCGCAGCGTCAACGGCCGCGGCCTCGACGTGCGGCTCAGGCTGCCGCCCGGCTACGAGGGGCTCGAGCCGCAGGTGCGCGAGGCGATCGGCCGCCGCATCGGCCGCGGCAGCGTCTCGGCGACGCTCTCGGCGCGGCGCGATCAGGGCGCGACGGAGCTGCGTCTCAACGAGGCGGCGCTCGCACAGGTGCTGAAGGCGGCGGACCACATCCGTCACCTGACCGGCTGCGAGCGTCCGCGGCCGGAGGGGCTGCTCGCGATCAAGGGCGTGCTCGAGGTGGTCGAGGTCACCGACGACGAGGCGCTGATCACCGCCCGTCAGCAGGCGATCCTGGCCGGCCTCGATGCGGCGCTCGCCGGGCTTGTCGACGCGCGGGCCGGCGAGGGCCAGCGGCTTGCGGGCGTTCTCGACCAGCAGCTCGCCGAGATCGCCCGTCAGGTTACGCTCGTCGAAGGGGCGCCCGGCCGCGCCGTCGCGGCGGTGAAGGCGCGGATCGCCGAGCAGGTCTCCCGCCTGGTCGAGGCCTCGTCGGCGCTCGATCCGCAGCGCCTCGCCCAGGAGGCGGTGCTGGCCGCCACGCGGGCCGACGTCGAGGAGGAATTGAAGCGGCTCAAGGCGCATCTCGAGGCGGCGCGCGAGCTCCTGGCCGACGACGGCGCCGTCGGGCGCAAGCTCGACTTCCTCGCGCAGGAGTTCAACCGCGAGGCCAACACGCTGTGCTCGAAGGCCGCCGACCCCGACACGACGCGGGCCGGCCTCGCCCTCAAGACCGTGATCGACCAGATGCGCGAACAGGTTCAGAACATCGAATGACGTCCGATCCCACGACCTCCGCCGACATGCCCCCGCTCGCCCGCCGCGGTCTCCTCTACGTGCTGTCCTCGCCGTCCGGCGCCGGCAAGACGACGCTGTCGCGCGAGCTTCTGGCCGCCGATGCCGGGATCTCGATGTCGGTCTCGGTGACGACCCGCAGGCCGCGGCCGGGCGAGGTCGACGGCCGCGACTACCACTTCGTCGACGACCGGCGCTTCACGGAGATGCGCGACAGCGGCGGGCTGCTCGAGTGGGCGCGCGTGTTCGACCACCACTACGGCACGCCGCGGGCGTGGGTCGAGGCCGCCGTCGCGGCCGGCCGCGACGTGCTGTTCGACATCGACTGGCAGGGCGCGCAGCAGCTCTCCGAGAAGCTGCCGGGCGACGTCGTGCGCGTGTTCCTGCTGCCGCCTTCGGGCGCCGTGCTCGAGCAGCGGCTGCGCAACCGCAACCAGGATCCGCCCGAGGTCGTGGCGCGGCGCATGGCGGCGGCGTCGGCCGAGATCAGCCATTGGGCCGAGTACGACTACGTCGTGGTCAACGACGACATCGCGACGAGCGTCGCCGGCCTTCGCGCCATTCTCGCCGCCGAGCGCCTGCGCCGCGCGCGGTTGTCGGGACTGATGGCCTTCGTGCGCGAGATGCAGAAGGCGCTCTGAAGGGCGACGGTCGGCGATCAGCGCGCCGCCTCCGTCGGCCAGCGCTCGAAGATGTAGGCGAGCCGCGCGAACTCCGCGACCGAGAGGTTCTCCGCGCGCTCCTCGGCCCTGAGGCCGGCCGCGGCGAGCAGCTCCTCCGGGTTCGGCACGATCTGGCGCAGGCTGACCCGCAGCATCTTGCGCCTCTGGCCGAACGCCGCCGCCGTGACCCGGCCCAGCACCTCGACCGACGCCGGCGGATTGCCGACCGGCCTCGGTATCAGCTCGACCACGGCCGAGGCGACTTTCGGCGGCGGCGTGAACGCCTCCGGCTTCAGCGTCATGACGATCCGCGTGCTGGCCCGCCACTGGGCGATCACCCCCAGCCGGCCATAGGCCTTGCTGCCGGGTGCGGCGACGATCCGCTCCGCGACCTCCTTCTGGAACATCAGCACCATGCGGTCGAACCACGGCGGCCAGGGCTCGGTCTCGAGCCAGCCGACCAGCAGCAGCGTGGCGACCGAGTAGGGAAGATTGGCGACGATCACCGGCTTCTTCCCGGAGCTGCCGACGAGCGCACGCCAGTCCGCCGCCAGCGCATCGCCGGCATGGACGTCGAGACGCCCCGGATGGCGCGCGGCGATCTCGGCCAGCGCCGGCAGGCAGCGCTCGTCGCGCTCGACCGCCACCACCCGCGCCGCACCCTCGAGCAGCAGCGCCCGCGTCAGCCCGCCCGGCCCGGGTCCGACCTCGACCGCCGTCCGCCCGTCGAGCGGGCCCGCCGCGCGCGCGATCCGCCGCGTCAGGTTGAGATCGAGGATGAAGTTCTGCCCGAGGCTCTTCTTCGCCGCGAGACCGTGCGCGCGGATCACCTCGCGCAGCGGCGGCAGCCCGTCCGGGCTCGCGCCATCGGCCCGCTCCCCGCTCATGCCGGCGTCCTCTCCGCGGCGGCGCGGCGGCGCGCCGCCATATCGGCCGCCAGCGCCAGCGCCGCGATCAGGCTCTCGGCGGAGGCGCGTCCGGGCGCTCCGGCGATGTCGAACGCGGTGCCGTGATCGGGCGAGGTGCGGACGAACGCCAACCCGAGCGTGACGTTGACCCCGGTGTCGAAGGCGAGCGTCTTCAACGGGATCAGCGCCTGGTCGTGATACATGGCGACGGCCGCGTCGTAGCGTTGCCGCGCCGCCGCGTGGAACAGGGTGTCGGCC
>JAKAML010000263.1 GCA_021812845.1 Pseudomonadota bacterium | reverse complement strand
CGCGGAGCGAGGCCGACCAGACCCTGCACGAGGGCTGGCCGCTCTATCGCACCGAGCGCGGCCAGCAGGCGTTCAATGCCGCCATGGCGACGCTGGCGGCCACCGAGGGCAAGCCGCCCGCGGCCCGGGCGTTCAAGGGCTGCGCCGGGCTCCAATGCCCGGTGGCGCTGCCCGCGCTCTCCGCCGACGGCTGGCTGCCGGCGGGGCGGCTGTGGCTCTCACCGGACGAGTACGTTCTGGTCGCCCACAGCCCACGCCTGGCCGAGGGCAGGAGCTGGCGCCGCCGATCGGCACGGCACATGCGCTATTTCGTGCTGCACGAGTTCCACAATTCGACGCGCAACAACGACGTCTTCGATACCGTCTCCTCTCATTCGGGAAGCGTCTTCGTGCCGCTCTACCTGAGCAAGACCCTGCGCGACGCCCGGGGCCGGCGCCTCGTGATCGTGCTGCAGGTGGCGCCCACCGACGTGCAGTCGATCCACGCGACCAACATGGGCAGCGCCGGTCCCGGCATCGAGGTGGCGAAGAGCGCCCGCGACGAGCTCGAGCCGTTGCAGGCCACGGCCGGGATCGTGGTCGCAACGATCGTCAAGGCGGCCCTGCCGAAGCTCGAGGTCGTCAACCACGGCGGACAGGAAGGCCGGCCGATGCTCGACGCCTACGAAGAGCGCCTCGCGGCCCTCGCCGCGCGCCCGGCCGCGGCGCGGGTGACGCTGCCGTTCGTTCCGGCGTCGCCGCAGCGGGTCGCCGCGGCGAATACGCCGTTCGCCGCACTGTTGGAGCGGGCTGGGCTGTCGCCGCCGATCCCGGTCGCGGAGCGCGGCTTCGCGCCGCCGGTCACGCTCGCTCGCGCCGGATCGGCGCCCGGCGCGCCGCAGCTCGTCGGCGCGATCCGGCCGGCCGTGCGCCCCTCGGCCGCCGCGGTCTCGTCGTTCGCGCCGCAGCTCGTCGGTCCGATCACCGAGGCCCAGCGGCCGGCGCGGCCGAACAGCCTCCGCGGCGCCGTCGCGCGCTAGACCGGGCGAGGCCGTGGCGCGGACCCGCGGACGCACGGCGGCCACAGTCGCGCCATAGCCTCGCGCACTCGAAGTGCGAGACGCGACTGCCAGGCGAGGTGACCGCCATGACGATCGAGATCGACCGGCGCGCGGCGCTGGCATCGCTGGCGGGCGCGACCGCAGGACCGGCGCTCGGGGCCGGGACGGCCACGGCACAGCAGGCGGCGGGCGCCGCCGCGGCGCAGAACCCGCCGGGCGTGTGCGTTCTCTTCCCGCAGGCGATGGAAGGCCCGTACTATTTCGATCCGAAGCTCGTGCGCGCCGACATCGCGGAGGGCCGGCCCGGCCTGCCGCTGACGCTCGCGCTGCGCGTCGTCGAGTTGCCGTCGTGCCGGCCGATCCCCGGCGCGCGGGTCGACGTCTGGCACGCGGACGCGGGCGGCGTCTATTCGGGCTATCACGGCCAGGGCGATCGCCGCGACGTCTCGGCCAGGGGCCAGACGTTCCTGCGCGGGACGCAGGTCACCGGCGGCGACGGCACGGCGACGTTCCGGTCGGTCTATCCCGGCTGGTATCCGGGCCGGACGCCGCACATCCATCTCAAGGTGTTCCTCGACGACAGGACCGTGCTGACGGGGCAGGCCTATTTCCCCGACGACGTCAGCGCCCGCATCTATCTCGACCACGACGCCTACAAGTCGCGCGCCACGGCCGACACCACCAATGCACAGGACTTCATCTTCAAGTCGGGCGAGCGCGAGGGCGGCGGCATCGTGATGGCAATGACGGAGGCCCCCGGCGCGCTGTCGGCCGCACTCGCCATCGCGGTCGACCGCAGCGGCGACGCCACAAGGGCTCGCGGCAGGCGGAGCTGGCTCGACCGGCTGACCGGCCGCGGGGCGTGATCGGCACCGGCGCCGGACTTCATGATTTCGGCTTCAGTACCCGCCCGGCGACGGCGTCGAGCTTGGCGAGGAGCGCCGGGTCGCGCGCCTCGGGCGCGGTGATGATCGCCACGTCGAGCGCGGTGTCCGATCCGATCGGGCATTTCGGGTGCTGGCGCGGGAAGTCCGTCGCCAGCCTCAGCACCAGCCGCTGCGCCTTCCCGGTGTTCGATTTCATGATCTCGATGACGGAGGCGACGTCGACGTGGGCGTGCTCCTCGTGCCAGCAGTCGTAGTCGGTGACCATGGCGACGACCGCGTAGCAGAGCTCGGCCTCGCGCGCGAGCTTGGCCTCGGGCATGTTGGTCATGCCGATGACGTCGCAGCCCCACGAACGGTAGAGGTGCGACTCGGCGAGGGTCGAGAACTGCGGCCCCTCCATGACGAGATAGGTGCCGCCGCGGCTGTGCTCGATCCCCTCCGCCTTCGCCGCCCTCTCCACGGCATCGACCAGGAGCGGCGAGACCGGGTGCGCCACCGAGACGTGGGCCACGCAGCCCGATCCGAAGAACGTCTTCGAGCGCGCGAAGGTGCGGTCGATGAACTGGTCGACGAGCACGAAGTGACCCGGCGCGTACTGCTCCTTGAGCGAGCCGCAGGCCGAGATCGAGACGAGATCGGTGACGCCGGCGCGTTTCAGGGCGTCGATGTTGGCGCGGAAGTCGATCTCCGACGGCGCGATCCGGTGGCCGCGACCGTGGCGCGGCAGGAAGCGGACCTCGAGGCCCGCGATCTCGGCGAAAAGGATCTGGTCCGACGGCTTGCCCCACGGGCTCTCGACCGTCCGCCACTCCGCCTTCTCGAGACCCGGCAGATTGTAGAACCCGCTGCCGCCGATGATGCCGAGGACCGCCTTCGCCATGCCGTCGTGCTCCCGTCGCACTGCGGACCCGCTGCCCGCGCCGGCGGAATTAGCCTCAGTCCGTGCATTTTCGCTAGGAGATTTTTCGCGGGCGCACCGCGCCCTTGAGGCGGCGCAGCGCGATCAGCAGCTCGCTCGTGACCCAGTGTCGCGACATCACGCTTTCGGAGAGGATGTCGCGACGGAGGATGCGCTCGATCCAGGCCAGCGCCCGCGCCTGCTCCCAGCGCGTGCCACGCGGGAACGCCTCGACCGTCGCCACGATGCTCCACGGCAGGCGGATGTGGCGCGTGCCGTCGATCGCCACCTGGCCGTTGGTGCGCAGGATGTAGCCGTCCGAGCTGTCGGTCTCCTCGGCCGACAGCACGCGCGTGTCGAGCGTCTTCATCCAGAGGCGGTCGACCGGCACCATCTCGTCGTCGCGGCTGAACCGGTGCAGCACGTCGTGCACGAGGCCGGCGAGGCCGACCGCGCGGATCTTGGTGTGGTAGCTCGGATAGTCGTACCAGCGCGCCTCCTCCGGCACCCGCGTGCGCCGGAGCCAGCGCACGCCGCGCTGGATGGCCTCGGTCACCTTCTGGGTCCGCTCGGCGCCGTTCTCGAGTCCGGCCTTCGACCGCGCGCGGTACTTGTCGAGCCCGAGCAGCGCCCATGCCGTGGCATAGGTCGAGGCGTGGCGGTCGTTGGCGGTCGAGGGATAGATCGGCCACCAGCCCTCGGCGGACTGGGTCGCGAGCATGAAGTCGATCGCCGCCTCGGGCGCATCGATGTTGACGTGGCCGAGGCTGTAGAGCACCCACCCGCTGGCGGCGACGTGCTCGGGCTTGTCCGAGAGCTCGCGCCAGCAGCCGCAGCCGCGATCCATGGTGTTGAGCACGAACCGCTCGATGGCGGACGTGTTCAGCTCCTCGAGCCCGGCG
>JAKAML010000262.1 GCA_021812845.1 Pseudomonadota bacterium | reverse complement strand
GCTGTTCCGCCATTCGCCCGACGAGTGCCGCTTCCTGATGATCGACCCGAAGATGCTGGAGCTCAGCGTCTACAACGGCATCCCGCATCTCCTGACACCCGTCGTCACCGACCCGCAGAAGGCGGTCGCGGCGCTCGAATGGGCGGTGCGGGAGATGGAGGAGCGCTACAAGCGCATGTCGCAACTCTCGGTGCGCAATATCGAGGTGTTCAACAACCGCGTGCGCAACGCGAAGAAGCGCGGCGAGATGATGTCGCGCACGGTGCAGACAGGCTTCGACACGCGCTCCGGCCAGCCCGTGTTCGAAGAGGAGAGGCTGGCGCTCGAGCCCTTGCCCTACATCGTCGTGGTGGTCGACGAGTTCGCCGACCTTATGGTGGTCGCGGGCAAGGAGATCGAGGCCGCGGTGCAGCGGCTGGCGCAGATGGCGCGGGCCGCCGGCATCCACCTGATCATGGCCACGCAGCGGCCGTCGGTCGACATCGTCACCGGCACCATCAAGGCCAACTTCCCGACCCGCATCTCGTTCAAGGTCGCCTCGAAGATCGACAGCCGGACCATACTCAACGACCAGGGCGCGGAGCAGCTGCTCGGCCAGGGCGACATGCTCCATGCCGGCTCGGCGGGCGGTGCGCCGACACGCGTGCACGGCGCCTTCGTCGCCGACGACGAGGTCGCGGCGATCGTCGCCTTCCTGAAGAGCCAGGGCGCGCCGCGCTACGTCGAGGGCGTCACCGACACGCCGCCGGACGCCGGGCCATCGGGCGGCGGCGACGGCGGCGCCGCGCAGGGCTCGGAGGCCGACCTCTACGACCGCGCGGTGGCGGTGGTGCTGCGCGACGGCAAGGCCTCGACCAGCTACGTCCAGCGCCGGCTCTCGATCGGCTACAACCGCGCCGCCGACCTGATCGAGCGGATGGAGCGCGAGGGGCTCATCAGCCCTGCCAACAGCGTCGGCAAGCGCGAGATCCTGGCCGGCCGCGAAGCCTCGGGCTCGCACGCGGCCTGAGACGCGGCCGGGGCCGGCCACGCGTGGCCCGGCCGGCCGGACGCACCCGGCTCCCGACCGGGCGTTTTTCCACAATTCTCCGTCATCTGCCGCGCGCGGCTCTTGCGCGGCGGGATCCGCCCATATCTGGTCGCATTGTTCGTGAATGAGGACATGGGGAACGTGGCGCGGAGCCAGGTTGACCGGGTCGGGATACGACGGCACCGCCCGGCCGGCGCCGTGCCCGAGGAGCCGTGCCAGAGGACATTGGGGAACTCGACATGACATCTCGGCTCGCGTTCGTCGCGGCAGCCAGCATCGCGCTCGGCATGGCGGGGCTCGTCCTCGCCGGAGCATCGGACAGCTTCGCGCAGACGGCGGCCACTCCACCGAAATCGGCCGGACCGGCGGGCTCCTGGGACGCCAAAGTGGCGCAGGACCAGGCCGGCACCAGCGGCATCGCGCTCGACGAGAAACAGACCGACATGGTCAAGCGCGTCAGCGGCTATTTCAACGATCTCGCCAGCCTGAAGGGCGCGTTCGTGCAGACCGGCGCCGACAAGAAGCGCATGAAGGGCAAGTTCTTCGTCAAGCGGCCGGGACGATTCCGCTTCGACTATGCTCTGCCGTCGAAGCAGATCATCATTTCCGATGGCCAGTACCTCGCGATCCAGGATCTCGACCTCAACAACGAGGACCGCGTGGCCCTCGACCAGACACCGTTCCGGCTGCTGCTGCGCAAGGACGTCGACCTGCTCCGCGACGCCCGCATCGTGGAAGCGCAGGAGGACGCCGACCTCGTCATCGTGTCGCTGCAGGACAAGGATCCGGACGCGCCCGGGCGCATCAAGCTGTTCCTGTCGACCAAGCCGGCCCTGGAATTGAAGGAATGGGTCACGACGGACGCCCAGGGCCTCGACACCCGGGTCGAGGTGTCGGAGCTGGTCAAGGCCGACGACATCGACGTGAATCTGTTCAAGATTCAGCCCGTCGGCCTGAGCAAGATGCAGCAGCAATAGGTGACGGTCAGCAGCGCGTCGTTACAGATGTGGCCATTTGGAGTCTGGCAAGTGCTGGCCTGGGGACAATTGGTAACATTTTCGTGATCGGTGCAGTCAGGGGCTATTGAAATCCGGGTAACTGCGCTTAAATGCCTCTCAGTCAGACGGTGTATCCCTGTTTTCGGTAGTGCCCCCCGTCTAGCCGAAGACACCGTCTGTGGTATCGGTTTCCCTCCCGATACCATGCGCTTCTAGCGCTCAAGCGCCCAGCTTCTCCCCCCGAGGCTGGGCGCTCATCGTTTTCGGGGCGCTCAAGCCCCTAGAGGCTATCCCGATCCTAGTGGAACGTGGCGGAAACGCGGGCATCGGCGCGGCCATCCCCGAGTTGCCGGCTCGACCGATCGAGGACCGAGTCGATGGCCCGCAGCTCGGCCGCCAGACGGCCGAGCCGCCCGGTGATGCGGGAGACGAAATGCTCGGCCAGGTCGGGATCGGCGGCCATCTGCTCGTGCAGCTCGGCGCGCGAGATGCGGAGCGCGCGGACCGCGCTCCGGGCCACCACGGTCGAGCTGTGCACGGTATCGACCAGCATGGCCATCTCGCCGACCAGCGATCCCGGCGCCACGGGCTCGACCTCGCTGCGGCAGCCCGGCCCGCTGACGCGCGCGGCCTCGCCCTGGACGATGAGGATCGCGGCGTCGCCGGTGGTGTCCTCGGCAACGATCACGTCGCCGGGCCGGAAAACGATGCGGTCGGCGCGGCGGGCGATCTCGGTGATCTGCAGGGGCTTCAGCCCCTGGAACAGCTCGACACGCAGCAGCGGCTGCACGAAAGCGTCGATGGCCATGGGCGGCGGACTCCTGCCTCGCAACACGACGGCCCGGCGCGCGGCACCGGGCACGGGGTACGGCGACGAGAAACGGGAAGCCGCGACGATAGTCGACGGGAGGAAGGTCGGCTGATTCGGCTGCCCGGGTCCAGTCGGCCGCGCCGCGGCCGCGACCAGGGGCGGGCAACGTGGGGACAGGTGCCGCGGAAGCTGTGGACGCGGCGGCGCAAGACGCTGAAAAAGCTAAGGAACGAGCTTGTAGCCGCCGGTCTCGGTGACGAGGATCTCGGCGCTCGAGGGATCCTTCTCGATCTTCTGGCGCAGGCGGTAGATGTGGGTCTCGAGGGTGTGCGTCGTCACGCCGGCGTTGTAGCCCCAGACCTCGTGCAGCAGCACGTCGCGGGTCACGACCTTCTCGCCGGCGCGGTAGAGGTACTTGAGGATCGACGTCTCCTTCTCGGTCAGGCGCACCTTGTGACCGCGCTCGTCGAGCAGCAGCTTGGACGCCGGCTTGAAGGTGTAGGGCCCTATGGCGAACACCGCGTCCTCGCTCTGCTCGTGCTGGCGGAGCTGGGCGCGGATGCGGGCGAGCAGCACGGCGAACTTGAACGGCTTGGTGACGTAGTCGTTGGCGCCGGCGTCGAGGCCGAGGATCTGGTCGGCGTCGCTGTCGTTGCCGGTCAGCATGACGATCGGACTCTTGAAGCCCGATTTGCGCAGGAGCTTCACCGCCTCGCGGCCGTCCATGTCGGGGAGGCCGACGTCGAACAGCAGGAGATCGAAATGGTCGCCCTTCGCGGTCTCGATGCCCTTCGCGGCGGTGCCGGCCACGACGACCTCGAACTCGTCGTGCAACGCCAACTGGTCGCGGATGGAGGATCGGAGATCCTCGTCGTCATCGACGATCAGGATCCG
>JAKAML010000261.1 GCA_021812845.1 Pseudomonadota bacterium | reverse complement strand
CGCGGCACGCCGGGCGGTCCCGGTGGCGGCGCGGGCGGCGAGGTCGCCGCGACCGAGCCGAGCGAGGGCGGCGACGCCTGAGACGCATCTGCGCCGGGCGCTTCCCGCAACGGATAGAGACCTAGAGACCGATCATGCTGCAACCGAAACGAACCAAGTTCCGCAAGGCCTTCAAGGGCCGCATCCACGGCAACGCCAAGGGCGGCACCACGCTGTCGTTCGGCGAGGTCGGTCTCAAGGCGGTCGAGCCCGAGCGGCTCACCGCGCGCCAGATCGAGGCCGCGCGCCGCGCCATCGCCCGCCACACCAAGCGTGCCGGCCGGCTGTGGACGCGCGTGTTCCCGGACCTGCCGGTGTCCAAGAAGCCGGCCGAGGTGCGCATGGGATCGGGCAAGGGCTCGCCGGAGCTGTGGTGCGCCAGGGTCAAGCCCGGCCGCATCATCTTCGAGCTCGGCGGCGTCAACGAGCAGATCGCCAAGGAGGCGCTGCTGCTCGGCGCCGCCAAGCTGCCGATCAAGACGCGGATCGTGACCCGCCTCGCCTGAGGCGCCGGTCGAGAGAGAACGAGTGAGGACGGACGATGAAGGGCGAATTCGGCGACATGACGCTCGACCAGCTCGACGACCAGTTGCAGAAGCTCAAGAAGGAGCAGTTCAACCTGCGCTTCCAGCGGGCGTCCGGTCAGCTCGAGAACACCGCGCGGGTGCGCCAGATCCGGCGCGACATCGCGCGCGTGATGACCATCCAGACGCAGAAGAAGGCTGGCAGCGCCGGCAAGAGTGGCCGCACCGGCAAGACGGGCGCCTAAAGGAGAGATGACAGATGCCTAAGCGCGTCCTGCAGGGTGTTGTGGTTTCTGACAAGAACGCCAAGACCGTCGTGGTCGAGGTCGAGCGCCGCTACACGCACCCGCTGCTGCGGAAGACGGTGCGCCGCACCAAGAAGTACCACGCCCACGACGAGAATCGCGTGTTCAAGGTCGGCGACCAGGTGTCGATCATCGAGAGCGCGCCGATCTCGAAGCTGAAGCGGTGGGTCGTGGTCGAGAAGACCTGAGACCCGACACCCGACGCGGGCGGCCTCGGCCGCCGACGGAATGGCTCCGGTCCAGGCCGGGAAACGACGAATTGGCCCCAGGATTGGCTCCGGTGGCCGGAAGAGAAGGTGGTTCGCGATGATCCAGATGGAGACGAATCTCGACGTCGCCGACAATTCGGGCGCCCGCCGCGTCCAGTGCATCAAGGTGCTGGGCGGCTCCAAGCGCAAGTACGCCACCATCGGCGACACGATCGTCGTGTCGGTGAAGGAGGCGATCCCGAAGGGTCGCGTCAAGAAGGGCCAGGTGATGAAGGCCGTGATCGTGCGCGTCGCAAAGGGCGTGCGGCGTCCCGACGGCTCGCTGATCCGCTTCGACCGCAACGCCGCGGTGCTCGTCAACGCCCAGGGCGAGCCGGTCGGCACGCGCATCTTCGGGCCGGTGACGCGCGAGCTCCGCGCCAAGAACCACATGAAGATCGTCAGCCTCGCGCCGGAGGTGCTGTAATGGCCTCGCTCAAGATCAAGAAGGGCGATCATGTGATCGTCATGGCTGGCCGCGACAAGGGCAAGCATGGCGAGGTGATCGAGATGCGCCCGAAGGAGAACCGCGCGGTCGTGCGCGGGGTCAACGTCGTGCGCCGCCACACCAAGCAGAGTCAGCAGAACCCGGAGGGCGGCATCCTGTCCAAGGAGGCGGCGATCCACGTCTCGAACCTTGCCCTCGAGGACCCGAAGGACGGCAAGCCGACGCGGGTCGGGTTCAAGGTGCTCGAGGACGGCAAGAAGGTGCGCGTCGCGAAGCGCTCGGGCGAAGTCATTCCGGAGAAGAAGTGAGCCATGGCTGAGAAGGACAAGGCCCAGAAGGGTCCGGCCCAGGGCCAGCAGGGCCAGGCCAAGGGCGGCAAGCCCGCCGCCGGCAAGGGCGGCAAGGACGCGAAGACCTCGGCGCCCAAGACGGCCGCGCCCGCCAAGCCGCGCCCGAAGGACTACAAGCCGCGCATGAAGGCGCACTACGAGAAGGTCGTTCGCGAGGCGATGCAGAAGAAGTTCGCCTACGCGAACGTCATGCAGATCCCGAGGATCGAGAAGATCGTGCTCAACATGGGCGTCGGCGAGGCGGTCAACGACCGCAAGAAGGTCGACAACGCCCAGGCCGATCTCGCCCTGATCGCCGGCCAGAAGCCGGTGCAGACGCGCTCGACCAAGTCGATCGCCACCTTCAAGGTGCGCGAGGGCATGGCGCTCGGCACCAAGGTGACGCTGCGCGGCGACCGCATGTACGAGTTCCTGGACCGCTTCGTCACGATCGCGCTGCCGCGCGTCAAGGACTTCCGCGGCCTGAACCCGAAGAGCTTCGACGGGCGCGGCAACTACGCCTGCGGCCTCAAGGAGCACGTCGTGTTCCCGGAGATCGACTACGACAAGATCGAGACGCCGATCGGCATGGACGTGATCGTCTGCACCTCGGCCAAGACCGACGACGAGGCGCGCGAGCTCCTCAAGAACTTCAACTTCCCCTTCCGCACCTGAAGCTAGAGGACCTCGGGTCGCGACCCGAAAGGCCCTAGGGAGACTCTGATGGCCAAGACGAGTTCGATGGAAAAGAACAAGCGGCGGCGCAGGCTCAGCGCCCAGTACGCCGCCAAGCGCAAGCGGCTGAAGGAGGTCGCCAACGACCTCAAGAAGCCGGCCGAGGAGCGCTTCGCCGCGCGGCTGAAGCTCGCCGAGATGCCGCGCAACTCGTCGCCGACGCGCATCCGCAACCGCTGCGAGCTGACCGGCCGTGCGCGCGGCTACTACAGGAAGCTCAAGCTGTGCCGTAACCAGCTGCGCGAGCTGGCGAGCCAGGGGCGCATCCCCGGCATGGTCAAGTCGAGCTGGTAAGGAGGCCCCGATGGCGATGAACGACCCCGTCGGCGATATGCTGACCCGCATCCGCAACGCGCAGCTGCGCCGCCGCCCGAAAGTGGCTACCCCGGCTTCGAGCCTGCGCGGCCGCGTCCTCGACGTGCTCGCGGAGGAAGGCTTCATCCGCGGCTACACCCGCGTCGAGATGAAGGGCGAGCTGCCGCAGTTCGAGATCGAGCTCAAGTACTACAACGGCCAGCCGGCAATCCGCGAGATCGAGCGCGTGTCTAAGCCCGGCCGTCGCGTCTACTCGCCCGTCAAGGACATCCCGACCGTCGCCAACGGCCTCGGCGTGGCCATCCTGTCGACGCCGAAGGGCGTGATGTCGGATGCCCGTGCCCGCGAGGAGAACGTCGGCGGCGAGATCCTCTGCAACATCTTCTAAGGGGGAGCACGGCAATCCGCCGTCTCTTGAGGAAAGCACATGTCGCGCATCGGTAAGAAGCCCGTGCCCGTGCCGTCGAACGTGACGGCGACCGTGTCGGGCCAGACGATCAAGATGAAGGGCCCCAAGGGCGAGCTGTCGTTCACGGCGCCCGAGGAGCTGAAGGTCGAGAAGACCGCCGACGGCATCGAGGTGAAGCCGATCGAGGTCACCAAGCGCTCGCGCTCGATGTGGGGCATGTCGCGGACCCAGGTCGCCAACCTCGTCAAGGGCGTCACCGACGGCTACTCGCACACCCTCGAGATCCACGGCGTCGGCTTCCGCGCCGCCATGAAGGGCAAGGACCAGCTGCAGATGCAGGTGGGCTACAGCCACGAGGTGCTGCACAAGATCCCGGCGGGA